>NZ_JBFUGE010000095.1:0-16442 GCF_056403075.1 Ideonella sp. P3_A4
CGCCTACGCAGCGCTCGCGCAGCGCCCCGAGGCCGATCTGCCCGATGAGCAGCATTTCGACGATGCCGGCTGGGTGGCCAACCGCTGGTGCGAGCTGCTGCCGGTGCCGCTGGCCGCACGCCAGCAGCTGATGGCCTTGACCGATCCGCTACAGCGGCTCGGTCTGGTCGACGAGTTCCTGCGCAGCAAACAGCTGATCTGAGCGGCCCAGCAGCCGGGTGACAGGCGCCGGCAGGCCGAAGGCGGCGAGTTCCCGGCGCTCAACCCAGCGGCCTTCCGGCCAACGCTCTTTCAGCACCGCCTCGCGCCGCGCACCGGTTGGCAAGCGGTGCTGCACCGGCTGCAGTTGCAAGTCCAGATGGGTCAACACGTGGGTGAAGCTGGGCAGCACTTCGCTCTCGCCAGGCCAGCCACTCAACGCTTGCCGCAGGTCATCGACCGAATCGAACTCAGGCAACGACCACAGGCTGGCCCAGATGCCGGTCGCTGGGCGCCGCACCAGCCACACCTGGTCAACCTGAGTCAGCCACAGCAGCGTGATGGCGCGTTGGCTACGCTTGAGCTTGCGGGTCTTGACCGGGTAGTCCTCGGGCCGGCCTTCGCGCTTGGCCACACAGTCGTCGGTGAGTGGGCAAGCGTTGCAGCGCGGCGCACGCTGCGAACACAAGGTGGCGCCCAGGTCCATCAAGCCTTGGGTGTAGGCCACCATGCCTTCGGGTTGCGGCAACAGCGCTTCGGCCCGTGCCCACAACACTTTCTCGTGGCGCGCCAGGGCCAGGTCGTCACCAAAACCGAGGGCGCGCGTCAGCACTCGCTTGACGTTGCCGTCGAGGATCGCCACTCGCTCGTCAAAGCAGAACGCTGCAATCGCCGCTGACGTCGAGCGGCCGATGCCGGGCAAGGTGGCCAGCAGCTGCGCATTGCGCGGGAATTCACCGCCATGCTCGGCCACCACCGCTTGTGCGCAGCGATGCAAGTTGCGTGCACGGCTGTAGTAGCCCAGGCCCGCCCACAGCGCCAGCACATCGTCAGCGGGCGCTGCCGCGAGCGCAGCGACATCAGGAAAGCGTTCGAGGAAGCGCTGGTAGTAGCCCAGCACGGTGCTGACCTGGGTCTGCTGCAGCATGATTTCCGACAGCCAGACACGGTAGGGATCGCGCGTCTGCTGCCAGGGCAACGCGTGGCGGCCATGCCGGCGCTGCCATGCGATCACACGCTCGGCCAGCGGAGCAGCCGACGCGACGGCGGTTGGTTGTTCTGGCTTGCCGCCGCTGCGGCGCGCGGTCACGGCAATGCCAGGCCGTCGCCTTGCAGCATCGCGGCGCCGCCGGACTCGGTGTCAACCGCGTCAGGTGATGCCTCGGCCACTTCGGGCCCGCGCTCGGCGCGCTGGCGCAGTTCGCCGGCCTGCACATAGGCCCGCTCGATCAACTCCATCAGGCGCGCGTCCTGGGTCTCGACCTCGGTCAACCGATGCTCCAGCTCGCCGGTGGCCTGCTGGATGCGCTCGAGCGCCTCGCGGCGGCGCTTCAGGCTCTTGCGACGGTCCCGGAACTGGCCGTCGATCTGCTGCGAAGCCATCTGGTTCCAGGTCTCGACCTCGGAGCAGGCGTTGTCGAACACGACACGCAGCTTGGACATCAGCATGCGCTGGAACTGCTCCGAGAACGCGGCGCCATTCATGCGGATGGCGCGGGTGACGCTGAAGTAGCGGCTGTAGCCGCGTTCGATCAGCTGCAGCTCTTCGCGGAACGAGGCCAGATCGGGCGGTGGCGTCAGTGCCAGCGAAAAACCGAACTCGCTGTTGAGCTGGCTGAACGAGGCCTGCAGCATCTGGTTGATCTCGGCACATTGGTGCGCCGATTTGTCGACTTGGGCAACCAGCCCGTTGCACAAGGCCTCGAAGGCCGAGCGAGCCCGCAGGTTGAACCAACTCGTACCGAGCGTCGCCTGCAGGCTGGCCACCGCTTCGCGCAGGCGGTCGGTCGACAGTGCGTGCAGGGCCTCGCGCAGCATGCGCAGGTGCACAGTGCGCAGCGCCGCCAGGCGCGCGGTGCAGCGCTCGAATTCGACCGAATCGGCTTTCACGCGCGTCAGCATCTGCGTCACGCGGCCGCCGCTCTTGCCGCGCAGGCTGCGCAGTTCCAGCATCTGCTCGGCGTTGGCGCGGCGCTGGTCGCGCAGGCGACGCGTGGCGTGCTCCAGCAGCGACTGCACGCCGCTGATCACCGCCTTGGCCAGCACGTTCTGCCGCTGCGGCAACAGGTCTGCATTCAGCGCGGCTTCGAGC
The DNA here is from genome assembly GCF_056403075.1 of Ideonella sp. P3_A4. Classification (NCBI taxonomy): domain Bacteria; kingdom Pseudomonadati; phylum Pseudomonadota; class Betaproteobacteria; order Burkholderiales; family Sphaerotilaceae; genus Ideonella; species Ideonella sp. P3_A4. The sequence continues at coordinate 2,291 of NZ_JBFUGE010000095.1, forward strand.
GCCGGCAGCCGGCTTTCGGCCAGCCCGGCTTCGTCGCCCGCCAGGCGTGCGGCCAGCGCTTGCCGCGCCGAGACCGGGAACACCCGCTCGCGGCCCACGCCCAGCGTGTTGGCAGTCTCGACACACTGGCGCTCGATCGCGCGTTCGCGTTCGGCCGGCGTGGCCAGCGGGTCGGCCAGCGTGTCGACCTTGTTCAGCACCACGAAGCTGGCCAGGCCCTGGCCGCCAAGGTGGTCGTTCCAGATGTCCAGGTCCGAGCGAGTGACGCCGGTGTCCGCGCCCAACACGAACAGGGCCGCGTGCGCACTGGGCAACAGGCCCAGCGTCAGCTCGGGTTCAGCGCCGATCGCGTTCAAGCCCGGGGTGTCGACGACGACCAAGCCACGCTGCAGCAGCGGGTGCGGGTAGTTGATGATCGCGTGGCGCCACGAAGGCACTTCGACGCGGCCGTCGGGCTGCACCGGCGGGTTGTCCGACGCATTGGTGTCGGACCACAGGCCCAGGGTGCGCGCATCGTCGATCGACACCAGCTGCGTCGAGGTGACTTCATTCAGCGAACGCGCCAGGCCCGGCATGTCACTCGGGTCCAGCGACAGGCGCTTCCAGCGTTCACGTTGGGCGCGCCAGTCGGCCAGCGACGCGGCTTCGCGGCGGGTGGCGATGGGCAGCAGGTCCAGCGTCGGAAGCTCGTGAGCGTCCCACGACAGCTCGACCGGGCACATCGTCGTGCGGCCAGGTGTGGCCGGCAACACACGGCGGCCAGCGTCGGCGAAGAAGATCGCGTTGATCAGCTCACTCTTGCCACGCGAGAACTCTGCGACAAAGGCGATCACCAGCTTGTCGCTGGCCAGGCGTTGGCGCAATGCCAGTGACGCGCCGGAGGCGGCCGGGTCCAGCAGATCGCTCTGGGACAAGAAGCTTTCCAGCGTCGCCAGATCACGCTCGAGCGCAAGGCGCCAATCGGCAAGCGCATCCAGCCCGGGCACCAGGAAAGGCTGCATCGCGAGCTGGCGCTCGCTCGCGTGGGTCAGGTGCATGGTCGTCGCGTTCAAATCGAGCCGTACATGTAAGCGAATGTGCCAGCGCTGCGAGGGCAGCGCGCGGCGGACGGGAATCCTAGCAAAGCCCTTCGGTCGTGCCGTTACGCTTTTCAGCGGCGCTGGCAGCCGGGACAGAAATATGTCGCACGCTGACCCTGCACGATGCGCCGGATGGTGCCGCCACAGCGGACACAAGCTTCGCCGGCCCGGCCATAGACGCGTGCCTGGCCTTGGTATTGGCCCACTTCGCCGTGCGCATTGCGGAAGTCACGCAGGGTTGAGCCGCCTGCCTCGATCGCTTCAGCCAGCACCTGTTGCACCGCGGCGTGCAGCTTGGTGGCACGCGCCGGGCCGATGCGGGTGCACGGTGTGCGGGGGTCGATGCCGGCCTGCCACAAAGCGTCGCTGGCGTAGATGTTGCCGGCGCCGACGACCAGCTCACCCGACAGCAAGGCCAGCTTGACCGCCGTGCGGCGGCCCTGCAACGCGGCGTGTAAAGCTTCTGCCGTCCAGGCCGGGTCAAAGGGCTCGGGGCCGAGCTTGGCCAGCAGCTTGGACGCGGGCAGCACGTTCAACCCATCCGACCAGACGACCGCACCAAAACGGCGCGGGTCGGTCAGCCGCAGCAGGCCGCGGTCGGTGACCAGCTCGGCGTGGTCATGCTTGCCGCTCGGACCCAGGCTCGCGCTGAACGCCAGCGAGCCGGACATGCCCAGATGCCACAGCAGACCGCCGACAGCACCGCCGGACCCGCCGTCTTGCAACATCGGCAACCAGAGGTATTTGCCGCGCCGGTCGACCGCGCCGACGCGCAAGCCGACCAGTTCCTCGGGCTCGACGCCCAACGGCCAGCGCAGTGGTTTGCCCATGCGCAACGCCAGCACCCGGGCACCTTCGATGCCGCCAACGCTGCGGCGTGTGACTTCGACCTCAGGCAATTCAGGCATCGGGGAATTATCCGGGCGGGCGGCACTCCTAGAATCGAACTCGCTCTCTCGGAGATTCGATGCTGCCTCGTCTTGCCCGCGCCCGGTCGGGCCGTTCCGTCCCGTTTTCCCCCTCTCCCACACGCCTCGCCCTGGCTGCGCTATTGGCCGGCTTGCTGGGCGCGACGGCGTTGGCCGCGGAGCCTGAAAAGGCGGCCGACACCAAGGAAGCCGAATCCGCCAACACCAATTCGGCGATGGACGGCTCGGTTTTCCTCGACGTGCTGGCCGCCGAGATGGAGGCCCAGAACGGCGACCTGGGTGAGGCGTTCGGCCGGATGGTGGTCACCGCGCGGCGCACGCGCGACGAGGGTCTGTTCCAGCGCGCCGTCGAAATGGCGGCCCAGGCCCATGCGGGCGACAAAGCCCTGGCGGCGGTCAAGCTCTGGCGCAGCACGCTGCCGGAGTCGTCCTCCGCATTGCGCACCCAGCTGCAGTTGCTGGTGGCGCTGGACAAACCGGCTGAGCTGAGCGAGCCGATCCGCACGCTGATCGAGCGTGAACCGGTGATGGACCGTCCCGGCACCATCGCGTCGCTGCCACGATTCCTCAACTCGATGGCCGACAAGCGCCGTGCGCTGGCGATCACCGAGCAAGCTCTGTCGCCGTATGCCAACGCAGCGCCGACACGCACCGCCGTGCGCACCGCGCTGGGCCGCATGGCGTTGGCCGCTGATCAGCCGGAGGTCGCGCTGTCGCACGCCCGGCGCGCGCTGGCCGAAGAACCGTCGGCTCYTGGCCCGGTTCTGCTGGCGCTGGAGCTGATGCCCAAGGACCCTGCCGCCGAAGCGCTGGTGCAAAGCTATCTGGCGCGCAGCGACGCCCTGCCCCCGGTCCGCCTGGCCTACGCCCGGGCACTGGACCAGCAGCAGCGCATCGGCGAGGCCGCGGTGCAATTGCGCGAGGTGGTCGCCAAACAACCGGACCAGCCCGCCGCCTGGCTGAGCCTGGGCGCTTACATGGTCGATCTGCGCGAGCCGGACGAAGCGATCCRCTCGCTCGACCAGTTCCTGAACCTGACACGCAACATCACGCCGCCGGCGGACGACAAGGGCGAAGAAGAAGGCGACGACAAGCACGACCTGCGCGGCATGGTCGAGCTGGCCTACCTTCTGCAAGCGCAAGCGCAAGAGCAGCGCGGCGACGCCCGAGCTGCCGGCCAGTGGCTGGACAAGATCGAACCGTCGCGCGTGGACATGCCCACGCTGTCCCGTCGTGCCAGCCTGATGGCCCATGCGGGCCAACTGGCTCAGGCCCGCAAGCTGGTGCGCGAGGCACCGGCCCGTGACCAGCCCGACGCCCGGACCCGCTTGCTGGCCGAAGCCCAGGTGTTGCGTGACCAGCACCACTGGGCCGAGGCCTACGAGCTGCTGCTGGGTGGATTGCGGCAGGAGCCGGAAGACACCACGCTGATGTACGAACTGGCGATGGTCGCCGACAGGCTGAACCGCTACGACGACATGGAAGCGCTGCTGCGCCGCGTGATTGCCCTCAAGCCGGACGACCACCACGCGCACAACGCGCTGGGCTACTCGCTGGCCGATCGCAACGTCCGCCTCGAAGAGGCACTGGGCCTGGTGCAGAAGGCCGCCGCGCTGGCGCCTTATGACCCGTTCATCGTCGACAGCCTGGGCTGGGTCGAATACCGGCTGGGCCACCGCGAGGAGGCGATCAAACTGCTGCGCCGCTCGCTCCTGGCGCGTCCGCACGTCGAGGTCGCCGCCCACCTGGGCGAGCTGCTGTGGGTCAGCGGCCAGCACGACGAAGCGCTGCGCATCTGGCGCGAAGGCCGCGCCCGCGAGGCTGACAACGACGTGCTGCAGGAAACGCTGACCCGGTTGAAGGTCAAGCTGTGATGCTGTTGCGTTGGGCGCGGGCCGCGGCCTGCGCCGCGGCGACTGTCGTCGCGCTGGTCGGTTGCGCCAGCGCGCCGCGGGCGCCGGGTGACCAGCCTGTGCTGAGTGGTCGCTTGCTGGTCAAGGTGGCTGCCAATGGTGACCAACCGGCGCAGTCGCATAACGCCGCCTTCGAACTGAGCGGCGACGAGCACCGGGGCCAGATGCGCCTGCTCGGGCCCCTGGGTGCGCAGGTTGCACTGGCGCACTGGGACGAACACAGCGCCTCGCTGCAAGACAGCCAGGGCGGCCGAGACTTTCCCGACCTGGCGACGATGACTGGCGAGGCGCTGGGCGAGCCGATCCCGTTGGGTGCCTTGATGCAGTGGCTGCAGGGTCGGCCCTGGGACGGCGCGCCGCACCGGCCATTGGCGTCGGCCACGCCAGGCTTTGTGCAGCTCGGCTGGTCGGTCGATCTGGCCCGCTGGGCTGACGGCGCCTTGGTCGAAGCCACCCGGCTCGACCCGCCCGGCGTCGTCGTCCGAGCCAAGCTCGACCGCAACCCTTGACGCCATGCCCCTGAACGCGCTGTACGACCTGCCTGCGCCGGCCAAACTGAACCTGTTCCTGCATGTCGTCGGCCGCCGCGCCGACGGCTACCACCTGCTGCAATCGGTCTTCAGCTTGATCGACTGGGCCGACACGCTGCACCTGGAGCGCCGCACCGATGGCCAACTGCTGCGTCATGACCTGGGCGTGGCGCTGCCGCCCGAAGACCTGTGCCTGAAAGCCGCCCGCGCCTTGCAGGCCGAAAGCGGCTGCACGCTGGGCGCCGACATCTCGATCGCCAAAGAGGTGCCATGGGGCGCCGGCCTGGGTGGTGGCAGCTCCGACGCAGCCACGGTGCTGATCGGCCTCAACCGCTTGTGGGACCTGGGCTGGTCGCGTGAGCGGCTCCTGGCACTCGGTGAGCGGCTGGGCGCCGATGTGCCCTTCTTCATCGGCGGCCACACGGCGTTCGTCGAAGGCATCGGCGAGCGACTGACGCCAGTGACGATGACGCCCCAGCATTACGCGGTGCTGAAGCCGGCCGCAGCGATCCCGACAGCAGGAATTTTTTCCAGCCCTTTGATGACACGTGACACCAAGGCTGCTATAGTCAAGGGCTTTCTTGCAGACGCTGAAGCATTGGTTCGTCGCGAGATTGGTGAGGCCCAAAGTCTTGCTGATTTCCCGGGCCACAACGACCTGCAGCGCGCCGCCGAGGCCTTGTGCCCGGAGGTTGTCGAGGTGGGTCGCTGGCTTCAAGCTCGGTTCGGCAACAGCCGGATGACGGGCTCAGGCAGCGCGGTGTATGCAAGAGCCGGCGCAGGCGAACGGCCTGTGGCGACCATGCACCAGKGCGAATGGCCCGAAGGCTGGGTCGGGCGAATGTGCCGGAGCCTGGATGTGCACCCGCTGGCTGGGTGGCTGGGCTGAAAGGTTTCAAGGGGACGGCCTCCAAGCCGTTTCCTGTGTAGGGGAGTCGCCAAGTTGGTCAAGGCATCGGATTTTGATTCCGACATGCGAGGGTTCGAGTCCTTCCTCCCCTGCCAAATTTCTTACCTAGAGACGGCGTGTTGATCGACACGCCGTCCTCGTCTGAAGACCGCACACACGCCGTCCCGTTCTCCCAAGCCCTCCCAAGCCGCCTGCCCACCGGAGTCTCACCCGTGCTGTTCAACACCGTGCTTTTCACCGGCAATGCCAACCCGGTGTTGGCCCAGGAAATGGCCACCCACTTGGGCGCCGAATTGGGCAAGGCGTCGGTCGGTCGTTTCTCCGATGGTGAAGTCACCGTCGAGATCCAGCAGAACGTTCGCGCCCGCGACGTGTTCGTCGTCCAGTCGACCTGCGCGCCGACGAACGAGAACCTGATGGAACTGCTGATCATGGTCGATGCGTTGAAGCGCGCCAGCGCGCGCCGCATCACCGCCGTGATCCCCTACTTCGGCTACGCGCGGCAAGACCGCCGCCCGCGTTCGACCCGCGTGCCGATCTCGGCCAAGGTCGTCGCCAACCTGCTCGAAACCGTCGGTGTCGAGCGCGTGCTGACGATGGATCTGCACGCCGACCAGATCCAGGGCTTCTTCGACATCCCGGTCGACAACATCTACGCCTCGCCGGTCCTGCTGACCGACTTGAAGGCCAAGGCCTACCGCGATCTGGTGGTCGTCAGCCCCGACGTCGGCGGTGTGGTTCGCGCCCGTGCGCTGGCCAAACAGCTGGGCTGTGACCTGGCGATCATCGACAAGCGCCGTCCGAAAGCCAACGTGTCCGAAGTGATGCACGTGATCGGCGAGATCGACGGCCGCAACTGCGTGATCATGGACGACATGATCGACACCGCCGGCACGCTCGTCAAAGCGGCCGAAGTGCTGAAGGACCGTGGCGCCAAGAGCGTCTATGCCTACTGCACACATGCCGTCTTCTCCGGCCCGGCGATCGAGCGCATCAAGAGCTCGCACCTGGACGAGGTCGTCATCACCAACACGATTCCGTTGTCGGACGCTGGCAAGGCCTGCCCGAAGATCCGCCAGCTGTCGGTCGCCTTCCTGTTCGCCGAAACCATCCGCCGCATTTCGGACGGTGAATCGGTGACCTCGATGTTCGCCGAGCAGAACAACAATTTCTAAGGGCCGCTGAACTCTCGGGTTCAACGGTCTTTTTCGTCGACGGCGCAAGCCGTCATTTCAAATGGGGCGCATCTGGTCGCGGACGCCCCGACTCATTGGAGAGTGTCATGGAATTCGTCGCTTTCGAGCGCAGCAAGCAGGGGACCGGAGCGAGCCGCCGCCTGCGTCATTCGGGCAAGGTGCCTGGCATCGTTTTCGGTGCCGGCGAACCCGCAATGATCGAGCTGGATCACAACGCGCTGTACTTCGCACTGAAGAAGGAAACCTTCCACTCGTCCATCCTCGAGATGGACCTGGCCGGCAAGAAGCAGAAGGTTCTGCTGCGTGACTTCCAGATGCACCCCTGGAAGCAGCAAGTGCTGCACGTCGACTTTCAACGTGTCGACGAAACCACCCGTCTGCGCAAGAAGGTGCCGCTGCACTTCTCGGGCGAAGAAAACTCGGTCGCCGTGAAGACCGACAAGTGCCTGGTCAACCACGTGGCCGCCGAAATCGAAATCGAATGTCTGGCGGTTCAGCTGCCTGAATTCGTCGCGGTCGACCTGTCGGGCCTGGTCAAGGGCAAGAGCCTGCACGTGTCGGACCTGACGCTGCCCGAAGGCATCAAGGCGGTCAAGCATGGCACCCAGAACCCGGTGGTCGTGGCCGTGACCGAGCCGAAGGTCGAAGAAGAAGTCGTGGCCGCGCCCGTTGCGCCGGTCGACGACAAGAAAAAGGGCAAGGGCAAGAAGTAATGGCCCTTCGCTGTGGCCTCCTGGCCAAGCGTTCAGTAAAAACCCCGCTCCGGCGGGGTTTTTTCATGCCCGCGTCAAAACCGACCGGCGTGACCTTCGACTGTTGCGATTGCATGCAATTTCCAGGGCAAGCCTGAGATGCCCCGCTGATCTGCCTCGCTAGCATCGGGCTCCCAACATAAGAGGAGCTCCCATGTCACGTTTCCATCTTCGCGCCTGCGCTGCCGCCGCCGCCGTCGCATTCATCGCCGCGCCCGCGCTGGCTGAAAGTGCACGTCCGGCCTTCCCGGAAGTGCGCCTAGCCGAAGCTGGTGCCACGGGCCAACGCGCGATCGACCTGCTGGGCGACAAGCTCGAAGCGGTCGCCAAGTTCTACAAGCGCAGCCCCGAAGCGCTGCGCGAGATGCTGCTGCGTGACCCGCTGATGCGCCTGGACCGCACCGGCCGCCTGTACGTCGTCGAAGAACTCGACAAGCCGCTGGTCTCGAACACGCCTGACTTCGTCGAAGGCACCGCCCCCGCGCCGCTGGACAACACCTTCCTGCTGCACAGCCGTCCGGGTGCCAAGCGCACGATCTATCTGGACTTCAACGGCGCCGTGATCCAGAACACCGCCTGGAACAGCGGCGGCAACACGATCAATGCTCAGGCCTTCGACTTCGACGGCAACGTCAACTCGTTCTCGACGGCTGAGCTGGAGCGCATCCAGTACATCTGGCAACGCGTGGCCGAAGACTACTCGCCGTTCGATATCGACGTGACAACCGAGCAGCCGCCTGCTGACAAGCTGACCCGCGCCAACGACGCCGATGACGTCTACGGCACGACCGCGGTCATCACCAACCACAACGGCGTCTACAACTGCTCGTGCGGCGGTGTGGCCTATGTCGGCGTGTACGACAACGTCGGCGACTACTACAAGCCGGCGCTGGTGTTCTGGGACATGCTCGGCCCGGCCAACGAGAAGTACGTCGCCGAAGCGACCTCGCATGAGGTCGGCCACAACCTCGGCCTGAGCCATGACGGCACCTCCCAAGTCGGCTACTACGGCGGCCACGGCGACGGCGTGACCGGCTGGGCGCCGATCATGGGCGTGGGCTACTACAAGAACACTGTCCAGTGGAGCCAGGGCGAGTACACCGACGCCAACAACAAGGAAGACGACATCGTCGTCATGGGCAGCAACGGCGGCATCCTGCGCAAGGACGACCATGGCAACGGCATCGCGAAGGCCACGGCACTGACCACCTCGCCGAACGGTTCGAACATCAACCTGTCCGGCAAGGGCGTGATCGAAACCCGCAAGGACAAGGACGTGTTCTCGTTCTCGGCCAAGGCTGGCTCGGGCACGATCACCGTGACGCCGGACACCCGTTCGGCCAACCTTGATGTGTCGATCAAGATCATGAAGGCCGACGGCACCGTGATCGCCAAGGCCAAGCCGGCCGACCAGCTGGGCGCCACCGCAACGTTCACCTTGCCGGCCGCCGGCAAGTACTACGTCTCGGTCGACGGCATCGGCTACCTGACCCCGACCAACGGCTACAGCGACTACGGCAGCCTGGGTCAGTACAGCGTCACCGGCACCGTTCCGGCGCCTTGATGTTCGGGCGCGCTGCGCGCCCTCGGTTGCGCCGCACGCTGAACGACAAAGCCCCGCCTCGGCGGGGCTTTTTTCGTCTGAGGCGCCCGTACCTAAATACGAGCGCGGTCAGCGGGCTTTGAGCGTTAGCCGATCAGGCTGTCCGCCGGCACGTAGGCGTAGCCCAAGTCCTTCGCCACGGCTTCGTAGGTAACCTTGCCGGCCGCCACGTTCAGGCCGGCCTTCAGGTGCGCGTTGTCCTTCATCGCCTGCTTCCAGCCCTTGTCGGCCAGTGCCAGGCCATGGGCCAGCGTCGCGTTGTTCAGCGCGAAGGTCGAGGTGCGGGCCACGGCGCCGGGCATGTTGGCGACGCAGTAGTGCACGACGTCGTCGATGACATAGGTCGGCTCGGCGTGGGTTGTCGCGCGCGAGGTCTCGAAGCAGCCGCCCTGGTCAATGGCCACGTCGACCAGCACCGCGCCCTTCTTCATGCAGCGCACCATCGAGCGCGTCACCAGCTTCGGCGCGGCAGCACCCGGCACCAGCACGCCGCCGATCACCAGGTCGGACTCCAGCACCTTTTCTTCCAGCGTCTGGGCGTTCGAGAACAGCGTCTTCACGCGGTTGCCAAACACCATGTCGATCTGGCGCAGGCGGTCGACGTTCTTGTCCAGCACGGTCACGCGTGCGCCCATGCCGATCGCCATCTGCATCGCGTGCGTGCCGACCACGCCAGCGCCGATCACCAGCACATGCCCAGGCTCGACACCGGGCACGCCGCCGAGCAGCACGCCCATGCCGCCCTTGCTCTTCTCCAGGTGCGCCGCGCCAGCCTGGATGCTCATGCGACCAGCGACCTCGCTCATCGGAGCCAGCAGCGGCAAGCCGCCGCCCGGGCCGGTGATGGTTTCGTAGGCGACGCAGATCGCGCCCGACTTGACCAGCGCGGCGGTCTGCTCCGGGTCCGGCGCCAGGTGCAGGTAGGTGTAGAGGATCTGGCCTTCGCGCAGCATCGCGCACTCTTGCGGCTGCGGCTCCTTGACCTTGACGATCATCTCGGCCTTCGCGAAGACCTCGGCGGCGTCCTTCAGCAGCACCGCGCCAGAGGCGGCGTACTGTTCGTCGGCCAGGCCGATCGCGGCGCCAGCGCCGCTTTGCACGAAGACCTCGTGGCCACGCGAGGTGAACTCGCGCACGCTGGCGGGTGTCAGGCCGACGCGGTATTCGTGGTTCTTGATTTCTTTGGGCAGGCCAATGCGCATGGGGTTGTCTCCGTACTGCGGTTTTTGGTGGAAAGCCCATGTTGTGCCTCGCCGGGCCAACGGCCAAGGTGCATCGCCATCTCAGCGGCTACATTAGCGAACCTGATGAATTTCATTAGCGTTCACCCATGTACGTCTCATGAACGCCTTGGACCCGGCGGGTCTGGATTGCCTGGCGGCGCTCGCCGAAGCCGGCAGCTTCGAACGCGCGGCACAGCTGTTATCGATCACGCAATCGGCTGTGTCGCAGCGCCTGCGCTCACTGGAAGCCAGTGCCGGCCATCTGCTCGTCGTGCGGGCGCGCCCGCTGCGCCTGACCGAACCCGGCAAGGTGTTGCTGCGCTATGCGCGCCAGATGCAGGCGCTGCGCGCCGACGCTGCGCGCGAACTGGGCACCACGCTGGCGCGCGATGAACGCCTGCCGATCGCCGTGAATGCCGACAGCCTGGCCACTTGGGTGCTGCCGGCACTGGACCCGCTGGTGCGCACCGGCCAACGCGAGGGCTACGGCCTCGAACTGATCGTCGACGACCAGGACTTCACGCACGATTGGCTGCGCCAAGGCGAAGTGCTCGGCTGCGTCAGCACCGTTTCGCAGGCGCTGCGTGGCTGCTCGTGCCAGGCCCTGGGTCATATGCGCTATGTCGCGGTCGCGAGCCCGGCTTTCATCGATCGGGCGATGCCCGATGGCCTGACGCCGCTGAACTTCCCACAGTTGCCCTTCATCGTCTTCAACCGCAAGGACGACATGCAGGCGCAGTGGGTGGCCAAGGCCTTTGGCGTGCGCGCACCGCGCTTGAAAGAGCGCTTCGTGCCCAGCAGCGAGGCGGGTGCCCGTGCCGCAGTGATGGGCTGGGGCGTCGCCGTGTTGCCCGAGCTGCTGGCGCGGCCCGAGATCGCCAGTGGCGCGCTGAAGCCGCTGAAGCCCGAGATCACGATCGACGTGGCCCTGTACTGGCACCAGTGGAAGCTGAGCCTCGACGAGCCGCGCCCGGCCCCGCCGGCCGCTGGTGGCCGCGCGGTCACACCCGCCCACACGGGGCTGATGGAGCAGATCGGCCAAGCCGTGATTGCCGGCGCCCGCGCCGCGCTGGGCGCTAGCACCCCGGCCCGAGCCCCGGCTCGATAATCCGGGCCATGATTCGCTTGATCGTCGGCCTGGGCAACCCAGGCCCGGAATACGAGGYCACGCGCCACAACGCCGGCTTCTGGTGGGTGGACGAAGCGGCGCGCCTGCTCAAGGCCTCGCTGACCCCCGACCGCGCCTACCACGGCCTGGTCGCGCGCGTGAACCGCCCGCCCGAGCAAGGCGGCCCGCTTTGGTTGCTGCAGCCGATGACCTACATGAACCTGTCGGGCAAGTCGGTCGCGCCGCTGGCCCGCTTCTTCAAGATCGCGCCCAACGAGATCCTGGTCGTTCACGACGAGCTCGACCTGCTGCCCGGCCAGATGAAGCTCAAGCAAGGTGGCGGCAACGGCGGCCACAACGGGCTGAAGGATATCCAGGCCCAACTTGGCGCCGGGGACTACTGGCGGCTGCGGCTGGGCATCGGGCATCCCGGCATCAAGGCCGAGGTCGCCAACTACGTGTTGCGCAAGCCCCGGGCAGACGAACGCGACGCAATCGAGCGCAACATCGAAGATTCACTGAAAGTGCTGGATTTGATGTTGGCCGGCGAGATGGATCGCGCGATCATGAAACTCCACGCCAAACCGGCGCGGCCCAAGCCGCCGCGCCCGCCCGAGGCCCCCGCGGCCGTGCCGGGCGTCGACCCCCCCGCCTGAAGGAGCCCTGCCATGTCCACCCCCGCCCGCTGCCGCGCTTTGGTCTTGGCGTGCCTGGGGGTAGGGGCGATCAACGCCACAGCCGGGGCGGCAGACAACAAGATCTACCGCTGCGGCCAGACCTACCAGCAGGTCCCGTGTGCGGCCGACGCCGCGGCGAGCGGCCAGGCCATCAATGCCAACGACGCCCGCAGTGCCGAACAGYGTTCGGAAGCGCGGGCGGCAGCGTCCGCCGACAAGCAGCAGGCCAGAGCCCTGATCGCCGAGCGCCAACAGCGCGAGAAGGCGATCCAGCCGCAGCAAGCCCCGATGGGCACGAGCATGAAGGGGGCCGAGCCGCCGGCCAGCGCCCCCGAGCCTGGGGCGCCTCCGCAGCACTCCAAGAAGCACAAGAAGAAGACGCCGGAACCGGACCGCTACATGCCGCCCAAGCCAACGGCCGACAAGGGCTGACGCGGGATCAGCTTGCGTCGTCAGGGGCCGGTGACCTAGCCGCAGCGGCGGATGCGTCGGTCTCGCGCTTCTCGGCCATCAGCACGTGGTACTTGCGCTGCAGCTGTTCACGTGTCTCGATCACGTCCRGGTTCAGCGGGATGCATTCGACCGGGCAGACCTGCACGCACTGCGGCTCGGGAAAGTGACCGACGCATTCGGTGCAGCGCTTGGGGTCGATGACGTAGTACTCGTCACCCATCGAAATCGCATCGTTCGGGCACTCGGGCTCGCAGACGTCGCAATTGATGCACTGGTCGGTGATCATCAGGGCCATGGTGGCGCCTTATTCGCGTGGTTGGGCCACGCGCTCCTTCAAACGGTCGAGCACCGAGGGTGACACGAATTTGGAGACATCACCGCCGAGCATGGCAATCTCGCGCACAAAAGTACCGCTGACGAACTGGTACTGATCGCTGGGCGTCAGGAACAGCGTCTCGACATCGGGCATCAGTTGGCGGTTCATGCCGGCCATCTGGAACTCGTATTCGAAGTCGCTGACGGCGCGCAGACCCCGTATCACGACCCGGCCACCGTTGCCGACCACGAAATCGCTCAGCAGGCCGCGAAAGGCGATCACCTCGACGTTGCCGCAGGGCTTGGCCAGCTCGGTGGCGATGTCCAGCCGCTCGGCGATTGTGAACATCGTGCGTTTGTGGTGGCCGGCAGCAACCGCCACGATCAGGCGGTCGAACAGGCGGCTGGCCCGGCGCATCAGGTCTTCGTGGCCGAGCGTCATCGGGTCGAAGGTGCCCGGGTAGACGGCGGTGAGCGGCTGGGCAGTGGTCATCGTCGGGCCCTCGTAGGCAGCAAGGTGGCTCGGGGAGTGTAGAGGGGCTCAGGCCGGCGCGCTTTCGCCGGCCTGGAACAGCGCGTAGTGCACCGCACCGGCGCGTCCGCTGCGGTACAGCTGCAACCCGGCGGGTAAGTCGGCGGGCGGCGCTTCGCCCGCCTCCAGGTAGACCCACCCCCCTGGCACGACGGCGCGGGCGGCGGCGGCCAAGGCGGTCACGCTCAGACCGGAGCCGAATGGCGGGTCCAGCAGCACCAGTTCATAGCGGGCGACGGCATGACGCAGCTGGGCCAGTCCGTCGCCGCGCAGCACGCGCAAGTTGGTGGCTTTCAGCCGTTCACGCGATGCATTGAGCACGCGAACGAGGTCGCCCTCTTGCTCGACCAGCAACACTTCAGTCGCGCCGCGCGAGGCAGCCTCGAAGCCCAGTGCGCCGGAGCCGGCAAAAGCATCGAGCACACGCCAGCCGCTCAGGTCCTGGCCCAGCCAGTTGAACAGTGTTTCTCGCACCCGATCGGGCGTCGGCCGCAGGCCCGGCTTGTCGGCCACCGGCAGCAGGCTGCGGCGCCACTGGCCGCCAATGATGCGGACTTCGTTGCGCCGGGCGCCCGCGGCTTTCGTTGCGGCCTTCACTGGCGCACCGGCACGCCGGCCTGCGCCATCAGCGCCTTGGCCTGGCCGACCGTGTATTCGCCGTAGTGGAAGATGCTGGCGGCCAGCACTGCGTCGGCGCCGCCGATCTTGATGCCGTCGACCAAGTGCTGCAGGTTGCCGACGCCGCCCGAGGCGATCACCGGCACCGTCACCGCGTCGCTGACAGCGCGCGTCAATTCGAGGTCGAAGCCGCTCTTGGTGCCGTCGCGGTCCATGCTGGTCAGCAGGATCTCGCCGGCGCCATGCTCGGCCATCTGCTTGGCCCAGGCCACCGCGTCGAGCCCAACGTTTTTGCGGCCACCGTGGGTGTACAC
>NZ_JBFUGE010000096.1:0-16438 GCF_056403075.1 Ideonella sp. P3_A4
GTACACCTACTACGCCGGTGCGCAGGGCACGCCGACCGCGATCGGCAATGCGCTGGCCGGCAAGATCACCACCGTCTACGGTTCGTATTCGAACCTGCCGGGTGAGTACAGCCAGTTCCGCGACGCTTTCCACGAGAAGTACAAGCAGGACTTCTCCACCTCGACGGTGCTGCACCTGTTTGCCACGCTGCAAGGGGCGATCGCCAAAGCCAAGTCGACCGACCCGGTCAAGGTGGCGCAGGCGATGGAAGGCCTGGTGGTGCGCTCGTACGCCGGTGAGATCACGATGCGCGCTTCTGACCACCAGCTGCAGCAGCCGCTGTTCTTTGCCACCTGGCAGAAGACCGACGCCAAGCAGAACTACAACGTGGAAGAAACGGGCAACACCTTCGGGCTGACGAAGATGTACCCGTCGTACGTGTCGGCGACGCCGACGTCGTGCCAGATGAAGCGCCCCTAGAGGGGAAATGGGACACCCGGTGGCGGAGTACCGCCACCACCCTCCGCGAGGGTGCGCGGCCGCTTCGGAGCGGCCGTGCGCTGGCCGCGCGGGACACCCGGTGGCTGTGGCCGCAACGACCTGCCGGGCGCCGGCTGAGCCCCCCGTCTCGACCCTCGCTGTTTCGGCCCTGAACTTGCGACTGCCTATTGGCGCCCCATGACCCTCGAGGCCTTCGTCATCTCGCTGCTGAACGGCATCAGCTACGGCCTGCTGCTGTTCATGCTCAGCTCAGGCCTGACGCTGATCTTCAGCATGATGGGCGTGCTGAACTTCGCCCACGCCAGCTTCTACATGCTGGGCGGCTACCTGGGCTACACGATCTCGGGCTATGTCGGCTTCTGGCCGGCGTTGATCCTGGCGCCGCTGGCGGTGGGGGCGCTGGGTGCGCTGTTCGAGCGCTTTGCGCTGCGCCGCGTGCACAAGTTCGGCCATGTGCCTGAGCTGTTGATCACCTTCGGCCTGTCGTACGTGGTGCTTGAGCTGGTGCAGTTGATCTGGGGCCGTGCGGCCGTGCCCTATGCGCTGCCACCGTTGCTGGATGGGCCGCTGTTCACGCTGTTCCAGACCCAGTTCCCACGCTCGCGCGGCTTCATCATGCTGGTGGCGCTGCTGATGCTGCTGGGTCTGTGGCTGCTGCTGACGCGCACGCGGGTCGGCCTGGTGATCCAGGCGGCGCTGACGCACCCGGACATGGTCGAGTCGCTGGGCCACAACGTGCCGCGTGTGTTCATGATGGTCTTCGGCGGCGGCGCCGCGCTGGCCGGGCTGGCTGGCGTGATCGGCGGCAACACCTACGTCACCGAGCCCGGCATGGCCGCAGGGGTGGGCGCGATCGTCTTCGTGGTGGTGGTGGTCGGCGGCATGGGCTCTCTGGCCGGTGCGTTTCTCGCTTCGTTGCTGATCGGGGTGATGGTGAACTTCGCCGTCGCGCTCGAACAATCGGCGTTGGGGCTGTTGACGGCGCTCGGCGTCAAGGTCGGCCCAGAAACCTTCGGCTATGCCTTGCTGCAGCTGAAGATCTCGCAGGTCGCGCCGATCCTGCCTTTCCTGTTGCTGGTGTTGATGCTGGTGTTCCGCCCGCGCGGGCTGCTCGGCACGCGGGAAGACTAAGAAAACATGAGCAGCACGATGTCATCGAACGCGAACACCGGCGCGAGCTTCCATTGGAAGCCTTTCAATGTCGGTCGCTGGGTCATCTGGGGCGGCTTTGCGCTGGTCCTGCTGATCGCGCCGAGGCTGTTCACCAGCGGGCTGTCGCTGACGATGCTTTCGCAGATCGGCTACGTGATCATCATCTGCCTCAGCTACAACCTGCTGCTGGGCCAGGGCGGCATGTTGAGCTTCGGCCACGCCGTCTACACCGGGCTGGGCGCGTTCTTCACGGTGCATGCCATCAACCTGGCGGCCAAGGGCACGCTGCCGATCCCGCTGCCGTTCATTCCGCTCGTCGGTGGCCTGGCGGGGCTGGGCGTGGCCGCGATCCTCGGTTACCCGTCGACCAAGAAGGCTGGCACCCCGTTCGCGATGATCACGCTGGGGGTGGGCGAGCTGGTGTACGCGATGTCGCTGATGTTCCCCGACTTCTTCGGCGGCGAAGGCGGCATCAGCACCAACCGGGTCTACGAGACAAAGATGTTCGGCTGGACTTTCGGCCCGGCATTGCAGGTGTACTACCTGATCGCTTTCTACTGCTTCGTCTGCACTGCAGCGATGTACGCCTTCACCCGCACGCCGCTGGGCCGCATGCTCAATGCCGTGCGCGACAACCCCGAGCGGGTCGCCTTCATCGGTTACGACACCCAGCGTGTGCGCTACCTGGCCTTCATGATCTCGGGCTTCTTCGCCGGCATCGGCGGTGCCTTCGTCGCGATCAACTTCGAGATCGTCACGGCCGAGACGGTGAGCGCGATCCGATCAGGTGGCTACCTGCTGTTCACCTTCCTCGGCGGCGCCACCTTCTTCTTCGGCCCGATCATCGGCGCGGTGCTGCTGGTGCTGTCGTCGGTGCTGCTGTCCGAGATCACACCGGCCTGGCAGATCTACCTCGGCTTCGTGTTTCTGTTCATGGTGATGTACGCACCTGGCGGCGTCGCCAGCCTGATCATGATGAACCTGCGCGTGGCCGCGTTCGGCCGGCTGGGACGGCTGTGGACCTCGTACCTTGCGCTGGGCGGTGCAGGTGCGGTGYTGCTGGCGACGGTGGCTTGCCTGGTCGAGATCATCTACCACCTGCAGCTCGATTCGTCGGGCGAAGGCGGCGTGCGTTTCCTTGGCATGACGCTGGACGTGTCGCACACAGACACCTGGGTCGGGCTCGCACTGGTCTCCGTGACCACGCTCGGGCTGTTCGAGTTGGTGCGCCGCCGCTTCGTGCAGGAGTGGGGCGAAATACAGGCTGAGATCGAGAAAGAGATCAAGCGGCGGGAGGCTAGCCTGTGACCGCCGCTGTCGAGCTGCGTGCCGTCAAGAAATTCTTCGGCAAGACCGAGATCATCCGCGGCGTCGACCTCGCAGTGAATGCCGGCGAGCGCGTCGCGATCATCGGGCCGAACGGCGCCGGCAAGTCGACGCTGTTCAACCTGATCAGCGGCCGCTTCGGCCCCACCAGCGGCGACATCTTGCTGCATGGCCAGCCGATCGGTGGCCTGACGCCGTACCAGATCAACCGCGCGGGCTTGAGCCGCAGCTTCCAGGTCAGCAACCTGTTCAGCCGCTTGAGCGTGTTCGAGAACATCCGCTGTGCGCTGCTGTGGGCCATGGGCCACCGCTACGAGTTCTGGAAGTTCCTGTCCGGCCTGCGCGCAGTGAACGAACGCACCGAGCAGGTCCTGGAGCAGATCCACCTGCACCGCAAGCGCGACCACCTGGCGATGAACTTGACCTATGCCGAGCAGCGTGCGCTGGAGGTGGGCATCACCATCGCCGGCGGCTCCAGCGTGATCCTGCTGGACGAACCGACCGCCGGCATGAGCACCAGCGAGACGGCCCGCTTCGTGCAGCTGATTCGCGAGGTGACGGTGGGCAAGACGCTGCTGACGGTGGAGCACGACATGGGTGTGGTGTTCGGCCTGGCTGATCGCATTGCGGTGCTGGTCTACGGCGAGCTGCTGGCTTTCGACACGCCCGAGGCGGTGCGCGCCAACCCGCGCGTGCAAGAGGCTTATCTCGGCTCGGTGCTGGCCGAAGCCCAAGCGGCGGGGGCGCATTGAGATGGCCGCGTCGTTGTTGGAACTGAAAGACCTGCATGCCTACTACGGCAAGAGCCACGTCCTGCATGGCGTGCATCTGAACGTCGGCGAAGGCGAGATCGTCAGCCTGCTGGGCCGCAACGGCTCGGGTCGCTCGACGACGGTCAAGTCGATCATGGGCCTGGTCGATGCGACCGGCTCGGTGCGCTGGCGCGGGCAAGAACTGGTCGGCAAGAAGGCCTTCGAGATCGCGCACCTGGGCCTGGGCTACGTGCCCGAGAACCGCGACATCTTTCCCAAGCTGACGGTGCACCAGAACCTGATGCTGGGCGAGAAGCGCAAGAAAGAAAAGCCGCGCTGGTCGTTCGACGACATGTACGGCATGTTCCCGCGCCTGAAGGAGCGCCAGCACACCGAAGCCGGCGTGCTGAGCGGCGGCGAGCAGCAGATGCTGACGCTGTGCCGCACGCTGATGGGCG
Source organism: Ideonella sp. P3_A4 (assembly GCF_056403075.1). Classification (NCBI taxonomy): domain Bacteria; kingdom Pseudomonadati; phylum Pseudomonadota; class Betaproteobacteria; order Burkholderiales; family Sphaerotilaceae; genus Ideonella; species Ideonella sp. P3_A4. Next base: position 4,170 of record NZ_JBFUGE010000096.1, read on the forward strand.
ACCCCGACCTGATCATGATCGACGAGCCGACCGAGGGCCTGGCGCCGAAGATCGTCGAGCTGGTGGCCGAGTACCTGCGCGAACTGCGGCGCCGCGGCATCTCGGTGCTGCTGGTCGAGCAGAAGCTGACCATCGCGCTCGAAGTCTCCGAACGCTGCCTCGTGATGGGCCACGGCCAGATCGTCTTCGAAGGCACGCCAGCCGCACTGAAGGCCGACGCCTACATCCGCAAGGAGTGGTTGGAGGTCTGACTGACGGTGCGCTGCCGTAGCTGCCCCCCGGACGCAGACGTGCAGCCTTCTTGCGGCCCGTCAGACATTGCTGCCAAGCCATTTGGACTGGCGCGGTCGCCGCCGTAGATTGCCCTGCCGATGCCAGCGCCGTCGGCCACGACGGCGGTTTCCCTCACGCGCGTGAAGAAACTCTCACGCCGCGTTCGCTCGTCGTCGGGCAAGATCCCGCGCCATCGAAACAACGCGTTCGGGCGAGAGAACAGGGAGCAACCATGACACACCGTCGATCCGCAAACTTGAAGATTGCACTGACTTCAGTGCTGACCGCGGCTGCGCTGCTGGTATCGGCGCGCGCCATTGCCGCGGCGGGTGCAGCCGAACCGCTTATGGACTGCAACGACCAGGTGGTTCAGTACTCGGAACCGTCAGTGGTTCCGCTGGCGGGGCACGTCTCGATCAAACCGCTGCGGCAACGCCCTGATCGCGTGTTGGAAGAGTACGACTCGGAATTCATCGCCAAGTCGCCTCACGGGACGGCGGCATTCAATCGCGTCGTCACCGCAGACACCACGAAGCCCGGCTCTCGCTCCAACGTTATCGAGGTGTTTACAACCAAGGGTTCACCCGTGGCTTGGCAAATCGAGGCCGTCGACCTGATGGACAACATGCGCCTGAAATGGCTGAACGAGGATCTGCTGTTTGTCCAGGTCTGGTGGGGAAGGATCGTCTCGACGGACTTGATTTTCGAGCTCGGCAGTGGTCGATTCATCTATGCCAAAGAGGCAAACTACGGATTGCTCATCCAGCCGTGCGAGGGGCGCGCCCGACCCGTGAAGACTCACTGATCGGGCGCAGAGCACTGCAGCGAGTCACTCCTGGACAATGCGGAGATGGCCCGGCACACACTTCTCGCCACCATGGACTGCCGAGTTGCACTATCTTTGGGCCGCAGAATTTAGCCGGATTACTGAAGGCCGACGCCTACATCCGCGAGGAGTGGCTGGAGGTCTGAGTCGGTTCCGCCCGGGAGGGCCAGAAGTGACTGCGGTTGCCAAGCCACTGCTGCCGCCGGCCGTCGGCCTGCTGCGTGATCCATGTCCTTGTCTGATCCCACTCGCGCGACTCGACACCTCGAGGCAGGGCAAAATCACCCAAAGGCGGCGCTCGGAACTTTGAACCTGGCCCGACCGATAGACGGGGAGTTCCAAGTGTTGTGGCGGGTGGTGTACGGTCAACATGGCAGAGAGCACACGGGCTTCTCGGCTGGGCCTTGGCATCCCGACAAGGCGCACGTGGAAAGCTGGGCGGCTTGGTTGAGGGCGCGTGGCCACGACGCGCAAGTGCAGTCCAACAGCCAAGCGGGCTCTCGCTTGCTCGGCGGCAGCGTCGATCGGGGCTGATACAACGGCTCCGGCCGCTCGTCCCCTCTCTAGGCCCCCCAAACGGGGGATGGCTGCAGCCCGTTCGCTCGCCGACATTCGCGGATTGCCGATTCTCGGCAGGGGTCGTGCCCATGAACGCATCTGGCCAGTCGGACTCAGGCTTCGCGCACAACGCGCCACGCACCGAGGCGATCAACGAGATCGCCCGGCCACAGAACAACACGAGGGCGCTGCCGTACCGGGCGATGAGCTCTGGTTAGGCGCGCCTGGCGGCGCGTGTTCGCGCGAGAAGGGAGCACGCCATGATGCTGCCCGATCGCCAACGCTGGCAACGCCTGAGCCCACTCCTCGATGAGCTGCTGGACATGGCTCCTGCGCAGCAGGCCACTCGCCTGGCTGAGTTGCGAGCCGAAGATCCGGCCCTGGCCACAGAGCTGGCTGCACTGCACGAAGCGCATCAATGCGTCGAAGAGGTGCGCTTTCTCGAGGGCGTGGCAGCCGTCGCGCCACCTGCCGAGTCGCCCACGCTGGCGGGCCAGCGCCTGGGCCCCTACACGCTGGTGGCGCCGCTCGGGCACGGTGGCACTGGCAGCGTCTGGTGCGCGCGCCGGGACGATGGGCGCTTCGAGACGCAAGTGGCGGTCAAGCTGCTGCACCTGTCGCTCGTGGGCCAGGCGCCGGCGCGGCGCTTTCGCCATGAGGGCCTGATCCTTGGCCGGTTGACGCACCCGAGCATTGCTCATCTGCTGGACGCCGGTGTCAGCGAGGGCGGGCAGCCCTACCTGGTGCTCGAACTGGTGGATGGCGAACGCATCGACCATTACTGCGACAGCAGACGCCTGACGATCGAGCAACGTCTGGCCTTGTTCGCCGAGGTGCTGGCGGCCGTGTCGCATGCGCACAGCCACCTGGTCATCCACCGCGACATCAAGCCGACGAACATCCTCGTCGACAAGGACGGGCGGGTGAAGCTGCTCGACTTCGGCATCGCCAAGATGGTCGAAGACGAAGCCTGGGACACCGGCTTGACCGCCATCACGCGAGACGGCGGCGGCCAGTCGCTCACGCCCGAATACGCTGCGCCCGAGCAATGGCGCGGCGAGCCGGTGACCACGGCGACCGATGTCTATGCACTGGGCGTGTTGCTGTACCAGCTGCTTGTGGGCCGGCACCCCACGGCGCCCGAAGACGCCACCGCGCAGCAGGTGATGCAGACCACATTGGAGCGTGAGCCGATCCGCCTGTCCGCCGTCTGCGGCGCGGCTGCGGCCTTGGCCCGCGAAACCACGCCGCCGAAGCTGGCGCGCCGCCTGCAAGGTGACCTGTCGAACATTGCTGCCAAAGCACTGCGCAAGACGCCATCGCATCGCTATGTCACGGTCGACGCGCTGGCCGAAGACCTGCGGCGCCACCGTGACCATGAGCCGGTGGCCGCGCATGGCGACGCATGGTTGTATCGGCTTGGCAAGTTCGCGCGGCGGCATCGCGCGGCTGTGGCTGCCGGCGCAATCAGCACCGTGGCCATCGTGGCCGGCACGCTGGCGCAGGCACGCATTGCCGGGCACGAGCGAGACCGTGTGCGGCAACGGGTGCAGACTGAAGCGGTAGAAGAGTTCCTGACCTTCATGATCAGCAGCACGGCGAATCGGCCGCTCAACACCGTCGAATTGCTCGACCGCGCCGGTCAGCTGGCCAATGCGCAGTTCGCCGATGACCCTGCCGTCAGGGCCCGGCTGCAGTTGACCCTGTCGGGCATCTACAGCGAGATCGATGCGCAAGACAAGACCTTCGAACTGCTGGCCCAGGCCAAGCTGTCGGCGCAGCAGGCGGGCGATACCGACCTTCTGGCGCAGGCGGAGTGCGCCGAGATCTCAGAGATCGATCTGGAGCCTGACGGCGATCGCGCCGCGGAGCGCTTCGAGCGCACCATGGCTGCGCTGCGCACACAGGCGGGCGGCGACACGTCGACACTGGCCTACTGCCACCACACGCGCGCTTTGCGGRCCTTCGAGCTGGGAGCCTACCCACAAGCCTTGACTGACGAGCGCCAGGCCCTGGCCTTGTTGGACCAGTCGCGCGTGGGCAACCGTACGCTGCAGATCTCGATGCGCGAAAACCTGGCCGGGGCGCTGTCCAAGACCGGTGACCTGAGTGCGGCGCTCGAACAAATCCAGTCGACGATCGACGAGTTGAATGCGATGGGCCGCACCCACACGATCGGCATGCTGACGCAGCTCAACAACCAGGGTGTGCTGTTCGCGCGTGCTGGCGACCCGTTGCGTGCGCTGGCGGCGTTCGACCGCTCGATCGAGTCCACACCCGACGGCACGGCTGCGCCGGGCACCGCGCCTGCCAGCTTTGTCAACCGCGCCAAGATGCTGCTCGAACTCGGCCGCGTTGCCGAAGCACAGCAGGCGCTCGCGCAAGCGTTGTCGGCGGCCGCCGAGCGTGGCGACACGCGCAGCCCGCCTTTCTCGGTCATCGCACTCGCCTGGTGCGCGCCGGGTGAACTGGCGCAATGCGAACGCCGGGTCGAAGCCGCGCGCGATCGCTTGGCCGCGCTGCTGCCACCGAACCACCCCACACTTGGCAATGCCGATGTCAACCATGCGCGCATGGTGCTGGACGCCGGTCTGCCCGAGCGCGCCAAGCCGCTGCTCGAGCGGGCCCTGTCGACCTTCGGGCCACCGGGCCGCGGAGAGCCGGGCCGGATTCGCGCACTGACGCTGTCGGCGCAGGTCGAGTTGCAGCTGGGGCACGCTCCGGCCGCGCTGGAGCTGGCCGAGCGCGCCGTCCAGGAGGCGCGCATGGAGGCGACCGGTTTCGCCCACAGCGAGTGGCTGGGCAGCGCCCTGCTGGCCCAGGGCATGGCGCTGCGAGCACGCGGCGACGAGCGCGCTCCCGCCGTGCTGCGCGAAGCCCTGGCCCAGCTCGAGCCGACGGTGGGTGATGCGGCCCCATCGGTCATCGAGGCGCGACGCTTGCTGGCCGTGCGCTGAACCGGGTGGCCCCGGGCAGGGGGCCTCTGGTGATGAGGTAACGGCGGGTAAAGGCTGGCAGATTGCAGCTGCGGCTTGCGATTAGCTGAGTGGGCAGGCAGATGTTTCACAACGCCTGTCCATCGCAACGCAAGGAACAGCGATGGAAAACAAGCAGGCGGCGCACGCGGCCGGTGGTGTCCTCACGTTGCCGCAGGGCGGCGGCGCCATCAAAGGCATCGGGGAGACGTTTCAAGCCAATCTGTTCAGCGGCACGGGCAACCACAGCGTGCCGATCGCCTTGTCACCGGGTCGCCACGGCTTCGGCCCCAAGTTGTCGCTCGACTACAGCTCCGGCCATGGCAATGGCCTCTTCGGGCTGGGCTGGCAGCTTTCGCTTCCACACATCTCACGCAAGACCGAGAAAGGCCTGCCTCGCTACGACGACAGCGACGTGTTCGTCATGTCCGGCGCGGAAGACCTGGTCCGTGTTCTGAAGCAGGTCGTCGACCCCGACAGTGGTGAGTCGAGCTGGGTGCCGATGGACCCGATCGAGCGTACGGACCACTTGGTGTTTCTCTACCGCCCTCGCACGGAAGGTTTGTTCGCGCGGATCGAGCATTGGGTCCACACCGGCACCGGCGAAACACACTGGCGCACGATCACGAAGGACAACGTCACCAGCCTCTTCGGCAACACCGCGGCTTCTCGCATGGCCGATCCGGCGGACGACCAGCGTGTCCACGAGTGGCTGTTGCAAGAGACMCTCGACGCGTTCGGCAACCACAGCCTCTTCGAATACGCCGCAGACGACCCCGCGCTGTATTCGAGCCGCGACCCCGATGTCCATCTGACCGAAGTCTTCGAGCAAGGTCGCATCGCCACCCAGCGCTATCCGCGCCGCATCTACTACGGCAACCTGCCCGAGCCGCTGCTGGATGTGCAGGGCCAGCCGATCACCTACGCCGATGGCTCGGCCGTGGGCCACCTGCGCAACGGCCGCCGCTACGCGTTCGAAGTGGTGTTCGACTACGGTGACTGGCAAAGCCCCACCTGCCTGCCGCATCCAACACCACTGCCCGAGGCACGGCAAGAACTCTTCGGCGCCGACCCCAAGACATCGTCGACTGGCCGCCTCACGCCGGTCCGGCCCGACCGCTTCTCGCACTGTCGGGCAGGCTTCGACATCCGCACGCTGCGGCGCTGCCAGCGTGTCTTGATGTTCCATCATTTTGCCGAGTTAGGTGGACCCACCCTGGTTCGCTCGACCGACTTCAGCTACAGCACCGACCCCGACACGCAGGCCTCGCTGTTGAGCGCAGCCACGGTGACGGGCTATGACACGGACAGCAATGGGGCGTACCGATCGGCCAGCATGCCCCCGGTCGTCTTCGACTACGCGCCGTTCAAGCCGCACGAGCAGCGTTATCAGCCGCTGAAGGCGTTGGGCGGCGACATGCCACCGCAGCCGCTGAGAGACCCGAACATGGCGCTGGTCGACCTGTTCGGYGACGGCTTGCCGGACCTCCTGCAGACCGGCCCCGATGGCTTTCGCTACTGGCGAAACCTGGGCAACGGTTTGCTGGACCGCCCACGTCTGCTGACGCAGATGCCGGCCGGCGTGTCGCTCGACCAGCCGGGTGTCGGTTTCGGCGACATGGCCGGTAACGGGATCGTGGACCTGTTGGTCAACACCGGCCCGCTGCCCGGCTTCTTCGAGACGACGCCCGACGGCGCCTGGAAGCAGTTCACGCCCTACGAGACCGTGCCGGGCTTCTTGCCGGGGGATCCCAACCTCCGCATGCTGGACCTGACCGGCGACGGCCGGGCCGACGCCTTGCTGACCCGGGACCAGCAGTTCCTGTGGTTCGAGTGCCTGGGAGAGAAGGGCTTCGGATCGGGCCAGGCTGTTGCGCGCGTGCACGATCCGGCCCAGTTTCCCGACGTGTTCTTCGACGATCCGGATGGGCGCGTGCGCCTGGCCGACATGACCGGCGACGGCCTGACCGACATCGTGCTCGTGCACGAGGGCCGCATCGACTACTGGCCCAACCTGGGCTACGGCCGTTTTGGCCCGCGCGTCACGATGGCCAACGCACCTCGCCTGGCCACCAGCTTCGACCCCAAGCGGCTCATGCTCGCCGACCTGAACGGCACCGGCTGCGCCGACCTGGTCTACGTCGACTTTCAACGCGTGCACTTCTGGTTCAACCAGTCGGGCAACGCCTGGAGCGATCGCCAAACCATCGTCGGCACGCCGAGCACCAGCGACGCCAGCGCGGTGGAGTTCGCCGATGTGTTCGGCACTGGAACAGCCACACTGCTGTGGAGCCACGATTTCGTCGATGCCGGCGATGGGCACTACAAGGCGCTCGACTTCTGCGGCGGCGTGAAGCCCTATGTCCTGATCGGCATGGACAACAACATGGGCTCGACCACCCGTGTCAGCTATGCCCCGTCGACCCGCTATTTTCTGCAAGACCAGGCCAACGGCACACCCTGGCTGACCGCCTTGCCGTTCCCGGTGCAGGTGGTGGACAAGGTGGAGGCCATTGACCACATCGGCCAGACCAAGAAAGTAACGACCTACCAGTACCACCACGGCCACTATGACGGCCGCGAGCGTGAGTTCTGCGGCTTTGGCCGGGTCGACCAGTTCGACACCGAGTCGTTCGAAGATTTCCTGAACCTCGGCCTGCATGGCGATGACGTCCCGTTCACCAACGCCGACCCGGCGTTTTACGCACCACCCGTGCAAACGCGCACCTGGTTCCACACCGGCGTCTATTTCGACAGCCGCGGCAGCCGGACCTTCGACTACCGGGACTTGACCCAGCGCTTCCAGCAGGAGTTCTACCAACAAGACGGCGAGGCGGTGCCGCTGGAGGAGCACGAGGTCGAGACCGGTGACACACCGGCCGAGGCGTATCGTGCCTTGCGCGGTGCGCAGCTGCGCACCGAGGTGTATGCGCACGATGGCGGTGCCAAAGCCGAACACCCGTTCCAGGTGGGCGAGAGCCGCTATCGGGTGGTGCAGTTGCAGCCTCAGGCGGTCAACCACCACGCCGTCCATTTCAGCCACCAGCTCGAGAGCCTGAGCTACCACTACGAACGCAACCCCGCCGACCCACGGATCGGGCACGAGCTGACGCTGGAGGTGGATGCTTTTGGCAACCCGCTGAAGACGCTGAGCATTGGCTATGGGCGCCGGCACAGCGACTCGGGCTTGCCGACCGACGCCGATCGCAAGCAGCAAACCAAGACGCTGATCACCTACACCGAGGCGCACTACACCCAGGCGATCGACGACCCGCAGGTCTACCCGGATGCGCACCGTGCGCCAGCGCCATGCGAGGGCTTCAGCCAAGAGTTGACCGGCTTTGTGCCGAACGTGCCTGGGGCACCACGTTTCAGCCACGCCGAGTGGGTGGCGGACGACTTCGCCCGCATCAACAACGCACAGAGCCTCAGCTACGAAGAGCAGGCCGATGGCATCGCGCAGCAGAAACGCTTGATCGAGCAGAACCGTAGCTACTACCGTAAAGACGATCTCACCGGCCTATTGCCGCTCGGCGTGCTCGAACCGCTGGCATTGCCGGGCGAGAGTCGGAAGCTGGCGTTCACGCCGGGCCTGCTCGAACAGGTCTACGGCGACCGCGTCAACGATGCAATGCTGGGCGATTGCCGCTACGTGCGAGACGACGATCAGGGCACGTGGTGGATCCCGTCCGGGCGGGTCTTCTATTCGCCTGGGCTGAACGACACGCCGGCCGAAGAACTGGCCTTCGCGCAGCGGCACTTCTTTGCTGCGCAGCGTGCGGTCGACGCCTTTGGCAACACGGCGCTCACCGTCACCGATCCGTATGTGATGTTGCCTACCGAGAGCGTCGACGCGTTGGGCAACCGCATCGTGGCCGAAGTGGACTATCGCGTGCTTCAGCCCCGTCGCTTGACCGACCCCAACGGCAACCGCAGCGAGGTGGTCTTCGACACGCTGGGCCTGGTGGCTGGCAGCGCGGTGATGGGCAAGGTCAGTGAAGCCGTGGGTGACAGCCTGGCCGAGTTCGAACCGAATCTGACGTCGTCGCAACGAGCCGCCTTCCTGGCCGACCCACTGGCCAACGCGGTGCCGCTGCTCGGCTCGGCCACCACGCGCATCGTCTACGACCTGGCGCGCTACCAGCGGGAGAAGCAGCCCGTATTCGCCGCGGTGATGACCCGCGAAACGCACGCCAGCGACGCGCCGCCCGACGGTGGGCTGAGGGTGCAACTGAGCCTCAGCTATTCCGACGGCAACGGGCGCGAGATCCAGAAGAAGGTGCCCGCTGAACCGGGACCTTTGGTCGATGGTGGCCCTGTGATCGACCCACGCTGGGTCGGCAGCGGCTGGACGCTGTTCAACAACAAGGGCAAGCCGATCAAGCAGTTCGAGCCCTTCTTTGACGACACGCACGCCTTCCGCTTCGACCACCAGGTTGGCGTCAGCTCAACCTTGTTCTACGACCCGCTGGAACGGGTGGTGGCCACGCTGCACCCCAACCACAGCTGGGAAAAGGCGGTGTTCGACCCGTGGCAGCAAGTCAGCTGGGACGTCAACGACACCGTCTTGATCGAAGACCCGGCTGACGATGCCGATGTCGGCGGATTCTTCAGGCGGTTGGCCGCTGCCGATTACCTGCCCGCTTGGTAMTCGCAGCGCCAAAGCGGCGAGCTTGGTGCTCCCGAACAGGCGGCCGCTGCCAAGACGGCTGTGCACGCGGCCACGCCTTCGATCGCCCATGCAGATGCGCTGGGTCGTCCCTTCCTGACGATCGCGCACAACCGTTTCGAGCGAGACCGGTCGACGGTTGACGAAACCCATGCCAGCCGGGTGCTGCTCGACATCGAAGGCAATCAGCGCGAAGTCATCGACGCGAACGACCGCGTCGTCATGCGCTACGCCTTCGACATGCTCGGCACGCGTGTCCACCAGGCCAGCATGGAGGCGGGTGAGCGCTGGATGCTCAACGACGCGGGCGGTCAACCCGCTTTCGCGTGGGACAGCCGCGAGCACCGCTTCCGCAACACTTGCGATGCGTTGCGTCGGCCGCTGGAGGTCTTCTTGCAAGAGGGCAGCGGCGCAGAGAAGCTGATCGGCCGCACCGTGTACGGCGAAGGCGAGGTCGATGCCGAAGCGCGCAACCTGCGTGGCAAGGTCGTTCAGCACTTCGACCAGGCGGGGGTGTCGACCAGCGAGGCTTACGACTTCAAAGGCAACCTGCTCGTTGGCCGGCGCCAGTTGGCCGCCGAATACAAGTCTGCGTTGGATTGGTCAACCAGCCCTGCGCTCGATGCTCAAGTCTTCGCCAGCAGCACGGTCTACGACGCGCTGAACCGGCCCGTGGTACTGTCCGCGCCCGACGGCAGCGAGACCCGGCCGCGTTTCAACACCGCGGGCTTGCTGGAAGCGATGTTGGTGCAACCGCGTGGGGCGACGTCGGCCACCCCCTTCGTCACCAACATCGACTACGACGCGAAGGGCCAGCGCACCAGCATCGCCTATGGCAACGGGCTGCGTACCGACTGTGCCTACGACCCGCTGACCTTGCGGCTCACGCATTGCCAGACGCTGCGCGGCAGCGAGCCGCTGCAAGACCTGGCCTATGTCTACGACCCGGCCGGCAACATTACGCACATCGAAGACGCGGCCCAGCAGACGGTCTACTTCAGGAACCAGGTCGTCACGCCCAGTGCCGACTACACCTACGACGCTGTCTATCGTCTGCTGGCCGCCGAAGGGCGCGAACACATCGGCCAGGTCTCTCAACCCGAGACGAGCTGGAACGACGCCTTCCGCGTCAACCTGCCGCACCCGAACGACGGCCAGGCCATGCGCCGTTATGTCGAGTGGTATTCGTACGACCCGGTCGGCAACTTCCTGCAGCTGGTTCACCAGGCGGCAAACGGCAACTGGTCGCGCGGCTACAGCTACGACGAAGCCAGCCTCACCGAGCCGACCAAACTCAGCAACCGCTTGAGCAGCGTCGTGGTCGGCAACAACGAACCGCAGCGCTTCCCCTACGACGCCCACGGCAACATGACCGCGATGCCGCACCTGAGCGGCATGGCCTGGGACTTTCACGACCAGCTGCAGCGCGTGGACCTGGGCGGCGGCGGCACCGCGTACTACGTCTACGACGCCACGGGCCAACGCATCCGCAAGGTCGTCGAGAAGAACGGTGGCAACCTCGTCGAAGAGCGCATCACGCTCGGTGGTTTCGAGGTCTTTCGCAGACGCAATGCAGCCGGCGAGGTTTCACTGGAGCGCGAGACGCTGCATGTGATGGATGACCAGCGGCGTATCGCGTTGATCGAAACGCGCACGGTCGGCGACGAGGTTGAGGTACCCGCTCAACTGACCCGTTACCAGCTGGCCAATCACCTCGGCTCCGCTTCATTGGAAGTCGACGCTGGCGGGCAAATCATCACCTACGAAGAGTACTACCCGTATGGCAGCACGTCGTACCAGGCGGGGCGCAGCGCGGCAGAGGTGAGTTTGAAGCGGTATCGGTACACGGGGATGGAGCGGGACGAGGAGACGGGGTTGAACTACCACGGGGCGAGGTACTACGCGCCGTGGTTGGGGCGGTGGATCAGCGCCGATCCGATCGGATTGAATGGTGGGATCAACCTCTATGAGTATGTGAAGTCCCGCCCCACCGGCCTGGTGGATCCAGCAGGAACGCAGCCGAGGCAGCTTTGGCTCGGTGAACAGAAGAACTTCGAGATCACTCCTGTTGCCACCAGAACGGGACGAGGAATCACGTCGTCACAGCGTGGCGCGTTGCGGGGCATCCAGGATGGATTCGGGCCCAAAGAGCAAATGCATTGGGGGCACCCGAGCAACCAGACTCATGGCACCACGCCCGCTGGTGCATCACCGCCGCTTCGGCCACAACCTGCCAGCGAAAACATGAGCCTCGGCGGTGGCGCGGACAAAGCGGCAAAACAGGCTGCGAAGCGCAGTGGCTTGTTTACGCGAGATGCGGCTGGGGTCGACCGGTCGGTCAACAAGGGGGCGCGATTCAAGCAGCCAGCGCCACGTCCGTTTGAACAGCCAATGAATGAATACGAGCGCTCGATCGGGCGGCGGACCGCGCCGGTTCAGGCACCGCGTGCACCTGCGGCTGCCACCACATCGGGTTCTCCGGTTCATGAGCAACTGGAGCTTCCGTTCGGGAAGGTTCCGCCAGCGCCGGCGTCAGCGCCGGAGCCACCGCCGAGTGCATCCCGTGGCTCGTCGTCGGTGAGCGGAAAAGTCAGTGCGGGCTTGGGTATCGCTGGCCTCGTCGGCACAGCGATGAGGCAGGCGCATGAGGGAGACACCACGGGCGCGGCTGTGACCCTCGGCTCGGGCGCAGGGGCGGCATACCTGCTTGCGAAGGTTCCCGCATTGGCACCGCTCGCCATCATGCACAGCACGATCAATTCATACAACGACGACGTCAAAGCGCACGCCAATTCGGCGGGGGATTGGGTGGAGCGAAAGACAGGAAGCCGTGGTGCCGGTGCGGTCGCCGCTTCAGCCGCGGCCACGGGAGAGTCCTTGTTCCAGGGCACTTTCGGCACCGTCGGCAGAGGCATTGGGGAAGGGGCTGCGGTGGCCTACATCCGGGTTACCTCAGACGAATACACGT
>NZ_JBFUGE010000097.1:0-16316 GCF_056403075.1 Ideonella sp. P3_A4
TCGCTAAAGTCGCCTTTGGCGACTTGGCGCGAATGCTCGGTGATGGCCGCGACTGTGAATCTGGACCGTGACCCGATAGTTGACGTTCGTCATGACTGGCGGGCTGGCCAGCAGCCGATCTCCGCAGCGTCCGCGAACTGGTGGTCCCGGCCAAGAGCAGCCGCCCGCGAACGGCTGGTGTGCGGCAGTCAAGGCGTACTGAGCTCAGGGATCGTGAAGAGGGCCGTGAGCGCGTTTCGCGCGGCGAATCCCCCGTTGCGCTGCACTGGAGCGACTGGCAGAGTCGCTCAGAGCCGCACCGCTTTGTGAATCAACTTGTGGATGTTGAAATGGGTGATGCTGGGCGAATAGCCCAAGCACTTTCTGCGGCGCTCGTTGACTTGCTTGAGCAGCAGGCGCCGAATTGGTACGGCATGGCGCACTGGATGAACTGGAAGCACGTGCCGCTGCAACAACGTTGGTCTCGGCAGGCGGTGTCGGCCCGCTCGTAGATTTGAGTGAGGGAAGAACATGCGGGTCTTCGAACGGATCGCCATCGTTGTTTTCTTGACCGTGCTTGCGAGTACCGGAACCGGCGTGTGCGCGGCAGCGCGGCAAGAGGAGTGGCCAACGCAAGGCTGGCGCCGTTCCTCGCCCGAAGCGCAAGGGATGGACTCGAAAGTTCTCGCCGAGGCATTCGACGAGATTCGCCGGCGCCAGATTTCCATCCACAGCCTGACGATCGTCCGCAATGGTTACCTCGTACTGGATGCGTACTTCTGGCCGTTCCAGGACAACCTCCTACACGACACGGCGTCGGTGACCAAGAGCGTCACCTCCACACTTATTGGCGTCGCCATCGGACAGCACGGGTTGAGCAGCGTGACGCAACCGGTGACGGCGGTTTTCGGCGCGCCGTCTATCGCCAACCTCGATTCGCGCAAGAAGCGCCTGACGGTGGAGCACCTGCTCACGATGACATCCGGGCTCGACTGCCACCACGAGCAGGGGGAGATCACCCTCACCCAGATGAGAGGGAGTCCGGACTGGATCGGGTTCATGCTCGACCTCCCGATGGTGGCCGAGCCCGGCGGCGTCTACGAGTACTGCTCCGGCGGCATGCACTTGCTCTCCGGGATCATCACCAAAGCGACCGGCGTGAGCGCGCTCGACTTCGCTCGGCGCACGTTGTTTGCTCCCCTCGGCATCGGCGACTCCGCGTGGCCGTCCGATGCCCAGGGTATTTCCCACGGTTGGGGCGACTTGCACCTTCAGCCTCGCGACATGGCGAAGATCGGTTATCTCTGGCTGCGAGGTGGCCAATGGGAGAATCGGCAACTCGTCCCGGCAGACTGGATGCGAGCCGCAGTCCAGGTGCACTCTCACCCAGGCTCCAGTCCAGGACCGGGGTACGGTTACGGTCTCTGGATCTATCCCGACAGGAGCCCGCCGATATTCGAAGGACTCGGCCGAGGTGGGCAGCGCATAAGCGTCGTGCCAGCGAAAGACCTCGTCGTCGTGTTCACTGGTGGAGAGTTCGAGCCCGGCGACATCGGCCAGTTCATCGGCCGCGCAATCAAATCTGACCGCGCGTTGCCCGAGAACTCGGCAGGCGCGGCACGGCTCGCTACTGCGGTACGGGCTGCGACGGAGCCGCCGGCTGCGCGACCAGTCACTACCGCGCCGACGCAGGCAAAGGTGATCTCAGGCCGGGCCTACGCGCTCGACGCGAATCCGTTCGACCTTAGGTCGTTCTCGCTCACCTTTTCGGGGGGGGCGACGGCCCAGCTCCAACTGGAACTGGTCGACCGGCTTGACAGTCCCCGACCGGTTGGCTTGGACGGCGTCCCTCGCGTTTCGCCTGACGGGCGATTCGGACTGCCGGTCGCAGTAAGTGGTGCCTGGGAGAGTGACAGCACGTTCGTCCTCGACTACAACGAGGTGGGGAACATCACCAACCGCCGCTTCCGCCTGAAATTTGTCGATGAAGGGGCCTCTGTGGAACTCACTGAGTGGTCCGAGCCGCTGGTAACGGCGCGGTACCACGGACGCGCACTGTAATTGGCGGGCAGGTGGCAATGCGTCCGTGAATGCCGGTCGACTTGTGGCGACGCGCCAGGCGGTGCCCGCGTGCCAGCGATGCCGTCAGCCGTGAACGCGCGTTCGCGTAACAACCGGCTGCAGCGGACATCGCTGCGCGTGGCTGCTCAACTGGAGCGTTGAGCGACGGTTTTCTGGCGGCTCGCTTCAACGACGCCAGTTACCGCAACGGGTCGTCACTTGCCTTCCGCTGCTCGTCGGATCGAGCGACCGCTTTACGGCGACCAATCAAGCCGGGCGGATGACCGGAACGGGTCGGGTGCGCGACTTGGCAGTCTGCGGAAGCTGCCCGCTGGTCGTTCACCTAGCTGACCGACGCCGGCGGCAGGTTCCGAGGTACAGCTGCCAGACGCTYGCCAGGTCGACGAGCGGTAGGTTCATGYCGTGGGTGCCATTCGACCGCCGAAACTGACCTGCCGAACCCAGTCTAAAGGGATAGGCGCAACTCCCTTGAGAGGGCTAGCCGCCGGCCAGCCGCAAGCCGCCTGCATCGTGAAAGTGCGCACCCCAATCAAGCCGTCACACCGCCATGCAGCTCAGCGCTTCGGGCGCGCAGTTCGTCGCGGCAAGGTCGCCGACGCGTCCGGATTCAAAGAGAGTCTGTTTGCTTGATCGCTCGCGTTCGATATTCGTCGCCAAAGCTTGTCGGAACCCGAAATGCCGCAAATCTTGATGCCAGCTCGTTTTCGTTGCATGGCGCTGTGCGCGCTTGCATTCACCTTCTGGCTTCCCACTGCCGTGCTCCCCGCCGAATGCGAAGCCTCCTGGTATGAGCTCGCCGATGGCTCTGGCGTCGACATCGCACCGGTCGAAGAGGGCCACTACCGATGGCGACGGCTCGACGGCACGTCCGGCTTGCTCACCAAGCTGCCAAGCGGGACGTGGTCGAGCACACTGGGCTGGACCGAGCGGAGCGATGGGAAGACAGTCGACCTCGCGGCGTGCGCCAGCGGCGTGATCGGGTTCGACGGGCAGTCTGGTCGGCGAGTCGATCTCGCGACCACGAAGGTGGACTTCAGCAGTGCAGGTGTGCAACTCGCGGGGCGGCTCGTCATGCCGCCCGGCAAGGGCCCCGTGCCTGTCGTCGTGCTGGTCCACGGCTCCGAGGATTCGTCGGCGTTGCAGAGATACGCACTGCAGCGCCTTCTTCCCGCGCAAGGCATAGGCGCCTTCGTCTACGACAAGCGAGGTACAGGGCAGTCTCAGGGGGTCTTCACGCATGATCTGCATGTACTTGCCGCCGACGCAGAGGCGGCGCTGCGGGCGGCCCGCTCGCAGGCGGGCGAGCGCGTATCGCGCATTGGCTTCTACGGCACCAGTCAGGGCGGATGGACGGCACCGCTCGCCGCGGCCGCGAGCCGCCCTGACTTCGTGATCGTCGGCTACGGGCTCGCCGTGTCACCAATAGCCGAGGACAACGAGGCTCTGGCCCTCGACATGACTCGACACGGCTTCGGCCCGGCCGAGATCGAGAATGCGCTGAAGATCGGCGCCGCGGCCCAGTCCATCGTTCGCCATGAGTTCGCGGCCGGGTACGACGAATTGCGACGCGTCGCCGACAAGTACCGCGGCGAACCCTGGTTTCGCCATGTGCGCGGCAACGTCACCGGCATCCTGCTGAAGATGCCGGAGGCGGACCTGCGTGCCATGGGCCCCAAGCTCTTTCGCGACGTGCAGCCCGACTATGACCCCATGCCGGTGCTGCGGAAACTGCCAACGCCGCAACTCTGGATACTGGGCAAGGAAGATATCGATGCGCCCTACCTCGAAACGCGCCGGCGCCTGAGCTCGCTGCGCCAGGCCGGCGCCCCGATCAGTATCGTTACCTATCCGGACGCCGAGCACGGGCTGTACCTCTTCGAGACAAAGGGCGAAGAACGGCTTTCGACGCAGCAACCGCCTTCGTTGCAGAGGCTGTTGGCCGATTTCGCGCGCGGCGAACCACTCGCTACCCACTACGACGATGCAGAAGTGATCCGCTGACCAGTGCGGCGCTTGCCGCTGGCGGACCGCAGCCAAACCTGCTGTCATCGACGTCTGGTCCCAAGCGCAGCAGTCATTCGAAAACTCCGCTTGAGCGACAGCACCCAGTCTTGAGCCCTCGCACCAGCGGCACTCTGTGAAGGGCAGTTCATGGCCGCCTGCGGCGGCCATCCCGAAACATTGCGCGAACGACAGCCCTCGTCTGAGGCCACCGCCGGCAGGCACGCGTGGCGATTTCGCCTTCACTTCAATCAGCGCACCATCGTGACCGGCGTCATCGTGCGGATGTAGAAGACGCCGTCCCAGTGGAGGCCCAGGCCATTGATGGCCATGCCTGACCATGGTGGGCCGAAGTCCACTGCGTGCGCCGGCATGGATTCCAGTCCTGGTACCGGCTGGTGCGGCCCGTCCACGAAGATGAAGCCCGCCGGGTCGGCGGCTGCCAGCACCGCTTCGAGGCTGTCGGGTGCAGCTGCCGCCATTTCACGCGGCTGCCCGCTCGCGTCGTCGAGCCAGCGGCCTTCGAATGCCGTGGGGTTCAGCACGTAGTACGCGCGGCCCAGCCGCTCGCCGACGATGGCGCCGGCGAGCCGGTGTTGCGAGTCACGCTGCAGGCCGCGGCCCAGGTGCACGATGTGCCCCCACACCAGGATCTTGCGGCCGGCGTACACGCGCTCGATCAGCCACAGCAGGTTGTCGGCCATCGCATGGTCGCGTTGGTAGTCGCCGTCCCACACCGTGCGGGCCTGTGCCTGCAGGCCGGCCACGCTGCGGCACCAGAGCATCGCGTCGTCGGCAGGGGGCACTGCACCGTCCCGGCCGCACAGCTCTTCGCGCAAGGTTGCGAGCGCCGCGTCGAAGCGGCCGCGCTCCTCGGCTGGCGGTGCATTTCGGTCGAGCTTGAACAGCCGCGCGCCCAGCCGCTCCAACAGCGGCCAGTCGAGAGCATCAGAGGTCCGGGCGTCGAGGGCGGCAAGCTGGCGGCGCAGCCCCGTCAGCAGGGCCTGCTGGCTGGCATCGCCGGTGAGCTGACTGTCGAAGCCGGCCAGCGCAAGCGGGTGCGGCGCCTGGCGGCGCTGGTCCAGGTAGCGCAGGAGTTCGCGGCCGGCGTCGCTCTTGGAATACATGTAGAACACCTTGCCGGGCGCCAGCGCATCCAGGCTGCCCTGGCCCTCGGCCAACGCACGCGTCACCTGCGCCACGTCGAACAGGCCACTCTCGATCAGCAGGACGTCGAAGCCCTTGCGTTCATGCAGGTAGCGCAACAGTCGCAGCTTCAACTCGAACTCTTGGCGGCCGCCATGTGTTTGCTCGCCGAGCGCCACAACGCGGGCATCGGCCACCGCCGCGCCGAAGGCTTCGAGCGCAGCATCGTCGATCGCAGCGGCGTGCGCTGCCGGCAGCGGTCGCGCCTGAGCGCGCAGCCACTCGCGAGCCGAGTCTTCCACGGCGGACGCCGGGAACACGGCACCGAGYGAGATGGCGACACCGGTCAACAACATCGCAAGCACGCGGGGCATGGGCATGAGAGTCCTCTGGTGGGGCCGGGCGCAGCATAGCGGGATGCAGTGCGCGATGGGTTCCGAGATGGTTACGTCAAGCGGCGGGTTTGAGCCAATCTGACCTGTTCCATGGGCGAACGGCGACTCGGCCGCGCAGGGATGGCGACTCGTCGCACGTCAAGAACCGTCAATGCCTGTGAAACCAATCGCATCTGAGCTGCCTGGTGACGAGTTCGTCTCCTTAGAATCCGCCGCACTTTCCACACAGGAGACAAATATGTCATTGAACTGTACAGTTACGTCAGCGCTCTCGGCGCTGGCTTCAACGCTGTGCCTGGCCGGTGCAGCCCAAGCCGCCGCACCGGTCTACACGATTCGAGAGATCAAGGCGCCGAACGAGATGACGCCGCAGGAGGCGAGGGCAATCAGCAGTCATGGGCGCTTGATCGTCGGTTCTGGGGCGGAAACCGATGATCCGAATGCCTCTGCGCCGTTCATCACCAAGCGCCGCAAGGCGAGCGCGCTGGAACAGCCTTGTGATCACCAGGCCGACAAGGAGTGCAGCACGTGGGCCGCAGCGGTCAACGACCTCGGTGAAGCTGTTGGCACCATGTCTGTGGGCGCGCCGTTCCAGAACCGCTACTTTGCCCAGTACTGGGGAGCGGACGGTCGGGTGGTCGACCTCGACCCGCAGCTCCCTTGCAACGGGGCGTTCAAGCACACCTACGCCAACGCCATCAACAACCTGGGCGCGATGCTCGTGGTGCTGGACTGTGCCGACAGCGGTGGCATCTGGAAGCGTTCGTACGTCTATCAGAACGGCCAGCTCACGCCCATCGGGTCGCTCGGCGGCGACAACACCAACGCACTCGCGATCAACAACCGCGGCCAGGTGGTGGGCTACGGCGTCATTTCCAACGGCTCGGATCACCATAGTTTTGTGTGGGAAAACGGCGTCATTCGCGATCTTGGCGATATCGACGGCAGCCAGAAGAACATCGCCACCGACATCAATGACCAGGGCCATGCCGTGGTGGGCACGACCGGCACGGGCTGGATAGGAAAGAACTACATCATCGATGTCGCCACCGGTGCTAAGCAACTCATTGCCCACTGCCATGGGGGTGACGGGCCGTCGCCCATGGCGATCAACAACCGCGACGAGGTGGCGCTGAGCGACTACCGCAGCGAGAGTTGGCTGTACACCGGCGGAGAGTGTCACGCGTTCGCCGACGTGCTGGATGCCGACAGCCGCGGTTGGACCCAGCTGGTGATCACCGACATCGACGACGAGGGCGTCGTCGTGGGCTACGGCCGCCACCACAAGGAGTACAAGGCGTTCATCGCCAAGCCCGCCAGCGCCTCGCACTGAGGTCGGCTCGCCGGTCACTGACCGGTGCGCCTGGGGCCTCGGGCTACCGGAGCGCCTTTCAGGAAGCGGGTTGCAGAATCGACAGCGCGTTGCGGGCCGCGGCCACGCCCATCTTCACGTAGGCATCGGCGGTCACGCCGCCGATGTGCGGGCTCAGCACGATGCGCGGCTCGTCGTGGAACGGATGCGGCACCGGCATCGGCTCGGTGGCGAAGCTGTCCAACCCGGCGCTGGCCACCTGGCCCGATTTCACCGCGGCCAGCAGGGCCGGTTCGTCGATCAACCCGCCGCGCGCGGTGTTGACGATGATCACGCCCTTCTTGCAGGCCGCGAGCGTTTCGCGGTTCAACAGCTTCGCGTTGTCGGCGGTCAGGGGGCAGTGCAAGGAGATGGCGTCCGACTCGCGCCAGATCGCCTCCAACCCGACGGCTTCGATGAACTCGGGCAGGTGCTTGGCGAAAGGGTCGAAGCCCAGAACGCGCATGCCCAACGCATCGGCCACCTTGGCAAAGCGCAGGCCGATGGCGCCGAGGCCGATGACGCCGACGGTGCGGCCTTCCAGCTCCACGCTCTTGTGGCTCGCCTTGTCCCAGTGACCGGCGTGCATGCGCTGGTCGAGCTGCACCACCGACTTGGCGCAAGCCAGCAACAGCGCCAGCGCCTGCTCGGCCACAGCGGCGGCGTTCGCACCCGCGGCGGCCAGCACCTGAATGCCGCGCGCCTCGGCAGCGGCCTTGTCGATCGTGTCGGTGCCGCTGCCGTGCTTGGAGATGACTTTCAGGCTGGGGGCCGCATCCATCGCTGCCGCCCCGACTTTGCTGTAGCGCACGATGATGGCCACCGGGTTGAGCTGGCCGCACAGGGTCACGATGTCGGCCTCGCTCGGCGTCTTGCCTGCGTAGGCCACTTCGTATCCGTTCAGCAGCGCGAGTGCCTCGGGCGCCAGGTCGTTGCCGGTGACGAGGATCGTCGGCCGCGCGCTCACAGCGCCTCTCCTTCGCCGATCACGCCGGCGGCGCGCAAGGCGCCGTCCAGCCAGGCCGGTCGCAGCGCCTTGCGGCTCTTGATGTCGGCGATGCGCCGCGTTTCGGCTGCCACCTTGTCGGCGGCCAGCGGCAACAGCGATGCGGCTTTGCTGCGCTCGACCACGGTCACGCCGTCGGCATCGCCGACCACGAGGTCGCCCGGGCAGACGGTGACGCCGCCGATCGAGATCGGGTGGTTCAGGCGGCCCGGCACGAACTTGGTCGGCCCATTCGGGTTCAGGCCAGCGGCATACATCGGGAAGCCCAGCGCGCGGATCGCCTCGCTGTCGCGCACCGCGCCGTCGATCACGACGGCCGCCACGCCAAGCGCTACGCATTGCTGCGACATGATCTCGCCCATCAACGCGCTGCTGAGGTCACCCTTGCCATCGACGACGATCACGTCGCCCGGCTTGGCGATGGCCATCGCGGCGTGGATCATCAGGTTGTCGCCAGGGCGCACCTCCACCGTGATGGCCGGGCCGGCAAAGCGCATGCTGGGCGCCAGCGGGGCGATGCGGCCACTGAGCGCGCCGCGGCGACCGGCCACGTCGGCCAGGATCGACGAAGGGTATTGGGCGGCCTGGTCGACGATGTCGGCGCCGACACGGTTGATGTCGCGAATCACGTCGGGCAATGCAGCAGCTTGACTCATCTGAATCTCCAGGAAAGGTGAGGGACGGCGGACTGGAGCGAGGCGGCTTCAGTCGAGGCGGACGCCCGACTCCTTGACGGTCTTGCCCCAGCGCGCCATGTCTTCGCGGATCAGTTCGGCGAACTGCTCCGGCGTGCCGCCCATCGGGTCTGCACCTTCTTCGCCCAGGCGCTTGCGCAGGTCGGGCTGCTGCAAGGCCTTGTTGAATTCGGCGTTCAGCCTGGCGACGATCTCCTTCGGTGTCCCGGCGGGCGCCAGGAAGCCGAACCACGTCACGGCGTCGAAGCCCTTGTAGCCACTTTCACCGACCGTGGGTGTCTGCGGCAGATCGTCCACCCGTTTGGCGGAGGTCACTGCCACCGGGCGCAGCTTGCCGCTTCGGATCTGCTGCAGCACCGAGGGCACGGAAGAGACGTAGAGCTGCACCTGACCGCTGATCACGTCGGTCAGCGCCTGGTTCGCGCCCTTGTAGGGGACGTGCTGAATCGTGATGCCGGCGGTCTTCTGGAATTGCTCGCCGGTCAGATGCGCCACGGTGCCGTTGCCGGGCGACGCGAAGTTCAACTCGCCAGGCTTGGCCTTCGCCGCGGTCACCACGTCGGCCAAGGTCTTGAGTGGCGACGCGGCCGGTACCACGATGACCAGCGGCGCGGTGGCCATCAGGCCGATCGGCGTCAGGTCCTTCACCGGGTTGTAGGGCAGCTTGGCGTAGAGCGTCGGGTTGATCGCCAGGTTGCTGGTCTGTCCAAGCACGAGGGTGTAGCCGTCGGCTGGCGACTTGGCCACCGCGTCCACGCCCAGGTTGCCGCCGGCGCCGGGCTTGTTGTCGATCACGAAGGTCCAGCCGGTGCTGCTGGACACCTTCTGCGTCACCTCGCGGGCAATGATGTCGGTGCCGCCACCGGGCGGGAACGGAACCACCACGCGGATGGCTTTGGCGGGCCAGGCTTGGGCCAGCGCCGCGGCGCTGAAGAGGCTTGCTGCCACGGCGGCCAGAGTCGTTCGCATCACGTTCATGCTTGTCTCCATCACTTGAACCATGGGCTGGAGTATTGGCTTGCCGATAGATACAGTCCAATCAAAAGTTTCTTTTTATTCATTGATGGAGCTTTTGCAATGGACTTGCGAGACCTGCGTTACTTCGAGACCATTGCCGAGCTGGAACACATTGGCCGCGCCACCGAAAAGCTGCACCGAACGCAGCCGGCGTTGACCAGCTGCGTTCGCCGGCTGGAGCAGTCGTGCGGCGCACCGCTGCTCGAAAAGGCCGGCCGTGGCATTCGCCTCACGCCGGCCGGCAAGGTGCTGCTCAAGTGGGCCCGGCGCATGCGCTTCGACGCCGAAGACGCCAGGCGCGAAATCGGCGACATCGGCCGCGGGCTGTCGGGCCACATCCGCCTCGGCATCGTGCCGACTGCGTCGCAGTTCCTGTTGCCATTGGCGGCGAGGCAGCTGATCGTCGAGGCCCCGCAAGTGACGATCAAGACGGTGGTGGGTCTCGTCGACACGCTCAAGCCCATGCTGCGCAACGGCGACCTCGATCTGATGGTGGGCACCGAGACCACCGATGACGACGCCTTCGTGTCGCAGCGTCTGGCCGAGGACCACATCGTGGTGGCGGCCAGCGCGACCCATGCGACGCTGCAAGGAACGGCAGCGCTACGCGACCTGGTCGACCACCGGTGGGTGCTTCAGCCGCCTGGGGCGCCGACGCGCGACTGGCTCGATCACACGTTCGACAGGAAGCGCCTGCCGCGGCCCGTGGTGCAGATCGAGAGCACCATGCTTCTGACCTTGCCGGCATTGATCGCCGAAACCGGGCTGTTGAGCTTCATCTCACGCCGGCATCTCGAGGCGGCCGGTGACCGGTACCCGTTGCGAGAAGTGCGATTGAAGGAGACCACCATGCGCCGAAGACTGGTGGCCACCTACCGCGCGAGCAGCTACCTGTTGCCCGCCACCACGCGCCTCATCGCGTTGCTGGCTGAAGTCGGCAGCAAGGAGATGGCGGGATAGAGAGTGACGGGCGGAGCGACCGAATACCCCACAAACACCAACGCCTCCCGAAGGAGGCGTTGTGTTCGAGCGGAAGAACTCGTGCCGCCTGGTTTGCAGGCGGCACGGCCCGTCCTCGTCAGTCGTCGTTCAACAGGTCCAGCGGGCTGGAGATGGCCTTCTGGTAGGCCGCGAACACGTCGATGCGGCCGTAGCCGATCATGTTGTTGGGCCACGTCGTGGGCGAGGTGCCGCCGCAGGTCTGGTTCACCGGGTCGGTCACGCCGTCACGCTGCGCCGTCTTGCGGAACAGCTTCTCGACAGCGGCCGGGTTGCCCTTCAACGAGGGCACGGCCGACATCAGCAGGGCTGCGGCGCCGGCAACGTGCGGCGTGGCCATGCTGGTGCCGCTCATGGTCGTGTAGGTGTTCGGCGGGTAGGCCGAGAAGACGTTGACGCCAGGAGCGGAGACGTCGGGCTTGACACCCTTCACGTTGTTCACCGGGCCGCGGCTCGAGAAGCCTGCCAGCTTGTCGGCGCTGTCGGTTGCGCCGATCGTGAACGACAGCTGATAGATGGCCGGCGGGTCGGTGATCGTGCTGCAGTTCGGGCCGTCGTTGGCGGCCGCGGCGACGAACAGGATGCCGCCCTTGACGAGGTTGTTGACCGCTGCCTTGATTTCGGTGCCGACCGTGCAGCCTTCACCATCGGTGCAACCCCAGGAGTTGCTGATGATGTCCGGTGCCTTGTCCGGATCGGGGTTCTTGTTCTGCAGATCGGTCGGTGCCAGCATCCACTGCATGCACTCGATGTAGGTGGCCGGCGTGCCGTTGCCGGCGTTCATGTTGCGGCAGCCGATCCACTTCGCGCCGGGCGCGACGCCGACCTGGTGGGTGGCGTGGTCGTCGCCGGCGAAGGTGCCGGCGGTGTGGGTGCCATGGCCGTGGTCGTCACAAGGCTGCGGCGAGTTCGCCGGGCAGCTGCTGTTGGCGGTGTGGATGGCGTCGTGCCAGTTGTAGTTGTGGTCGGCGGTGCTGCCGTTCCAGCCGCGGTATTGCGACTTCAGCGCCGAGTGATCCCAGCGGTAGCCGGTGTCTTCGCCGGCGATGGTCACGCCTGCGCCCGTGACACCGGCGGCCCAGACCTGAGGTGCCTTGATCTTGTCGACGCCCCAGGCGATCGACTCGACGCCTGTCGGGGCTTCCGTCCGGCTGGCATCGCGCTGCGGCAACTGCACCTTGATGGACGGGTTCGGCTCGATGCGGCTGACTTCATCGCGAGCGGCCAGCGCCGCCATGTCGGCCGCCGAGAGCTTGGCGTAGACGACGTTGGCGATCCAGAACGCCTGGTATTCGATGCCGCGCGAATCCATCCAGGCACGCAGGCCGCCTTGCTGGGCATCGGCACGGTCGACCAGCGCATTGACCAGCGCGCGGCGCTTGGCCTTGTAGTCGGCACCCTGTGCGAGCGGCGCCACTGCTGGCGTCTTCTGGTCCTTGAGCACGATCAGTGCCTCGGCCCGCCCGTCGCGACGTGCTGCCGCGGCGAGATCGCCATTGATCTGCCCACCCCACGCCGCACCGCTGGCAATGGCCAGGGCGACCAGGGAAAGGCGGTGCAATCTGACGTTCGATTTGCTCATGACCTCGAATGCTCCTCAAAGTTGGGCGCTGGGATGGCGGCGCCCTTGCGCCGATGCAAGCGAGCGATTCTGCGCTCGGCATTGGTGCGAACAGGCCCCCTCGCTGATTCATGTTGAACATCGCGCCCCCCACGTCCATGGGGGGTACTCTCCCCAGTGGCACGACATGGCCGGCTAGCGCATCGGTCATGGCGACACGGGCGGTCAGCGAGACCGTGGCTTGAGCAGGTCGTAGCCACAGGTCAAAGGGTGGGCACGACCCAGAAACACCAACGCCTCCCGAAGGAGGCGTTGCTGACTGAGACCCTGAACTTAGCCGCGCTATCTCACCACTCGCGCAGCTTCACCCGCAGGCGGGCGATCGATTGGCTGTGCAGCTGGCACACACGCGATTCGGTCACGCCCAGCACGGCGGCGATTTCTTTCAAATTCATGTCGTGCTCGTAGTACATGCTCATCACGTACTGCTCACGCTCGGGCAGCTTCTTGATTGCTTCGACCAGCGCTTCGCGCATGCGGTGGTCTTGCAGCTGGGCCAGCGGGTTGCCGTCTTCGTTGGCCACGTGGCGGTCGAGGAACTCGTCGCCGCCTTCGTCACCCGACATGTCTTCCAGGTAGACCAGCTGGGTGCCGCGCACCTTGGTCAGCGTGTCTTGGTACTCGGTCAGCGTGACGCCCATTTCCTTGGCGATCTCGCTCTCCGCCGGGGCGCGGCCGAACGTCTGTTCCAGCTTGTGCACGGCGGTTTCGATTTCGCGCTGCTGGCGGCGGTTGCCGCGGCTCATCCAGTCGCTGCCGCGCAGCTCGTCGAGCATCGCGCCGCGGATGCGCTGGGTGGCGAAGGTTTCGAACTGCACACCCTGCTCGGTGTCGAAGCGGCCCATCGCGTCGTGCAGGCCGATCATGCCGACCTGGATCAGGTCGTCGATCTCCACGTTGGCCGGCAGTTTGGCGATCATCTGGTGCGCGAGGCGGCGCACCAGCGGGCTGTACTGCTTCAACATCGCATTGGCGTCGAGGCTTTGCATCGCGCTAGCGTCGAGGCGGCCGGTGGCGGTGTACATGGGCGGTCTCCGAGAGGAACGTGTTCGGGTCAGTAAGCGTGCAAGTCGTGACCCGCGCCGAGCGGGGCCACGCCGAAACCGGTGTCCGGCGTTTCGGGGTCGAGCAATTGGTTCGCGGCCAGGCGGGCGAGGGCCGGCGTGGCGAGCGAGGTCAGCGGGTCGCGCTTGTCGAGCCACACGGCTTCGCGCACCACAGCGCCGAGGAAGCTGTCGGCCGTTTCGGCCAGGCGCTCGGCAATGCGTTGCGCGGCCTTGGGCGCGCCGGCCATGCCGGTCAGCAGGTCAAAAGTCATCAGCCCGCTGCGCTGCGACAGCAGCTTCATCGAGGTGTAGGCGTCGGTCAGGCTGGCCGGGTCGAGCGTGGTGGTCAGCACGGTGCGCACTTCGCGCCGGCCGAGCAGGCGGACCAGGTCACGCGGGTTGGCGTGCAGCAGCAGCACATCGGCCTGCGGCGCGGCCGTCTCGACTGCGTTGAGCCAGGCTTCGCATGAGCCGCGGCTGTTGACATGGCGCAACGGCAGGCCCCGGGCAGCCAGGTATGACATGTTCGGGCCCAGCGATTCGATCGCTGCGGCGATGTCGATCTCGGCCATCGCGTTGGCACGCGGGGCGCTGTCGGCGGCGTCAATCACCAGGGCGTGCGCGCCCAGCTCGGTGAAGGCGCCGGCCAGCCGCTCGAGCAGGATCGGGGTGCAGTCCACGTGGGCGTTGA
This sequence comes from Ideonella sp. P3_A4, assembly GCF_056403075.1. Classification (NCBI taxonomy): domain Bacteria; kingdom Pseudomonadati; phylum Pseudomonadota; class Betaproteobacteria; order Burkholderiales; family Sphaerotilaceae; genus Ideonella; species Ideonella sp. P3_A4. The sequence continues at coordinate 14,030 of NZ_JBFUGE010000097.1, forward strand.
AGGCAATCGGCACCAGGCGCTGGCGGCGGCCGGAAGCGAACAGCCGGCGCAGGCCTTCAGCCTGGTCAACCGGGCCGGAGGCTTCGTCTTCGTTGGGGTAGGGCAGCGAGCGCATGGGGGTGTCGTCCAGTGCGTTCAGATGTGCAGCGAGGAGCCGCCGGCCGAGCGACCGCCACGGGTGGCGGTGGCGAACACCAGCTGCACGTCGTCGGCTTCGAGCTTCCAGGTCGGGCTGGTCGGGGCACGCAGCGCGCGTTGCACCAGGGCGTTGGGTGACAGGCGGTGCCAGTCTTCAGGCACGCGCTGGCCGTTGGCCACGCCCAGCACCTTCAGCTTGTGGCGGATCAGCGAGTCCAGCGCCGGGGCCAGCTTGACGGCTTCGTCGATCTTGCTCAGCACCACGCCCTTGCATTGGGCGGCGCGCCAGTTGGTAATCACCTCGTCGATCGTCTCGCCCTGGGCCGACGCGTCGACCACCAGCAGGCGCTGGATCGAGCGGTGGCTCAGCATGTCCAGCAGCTCGCGGGTGCGGCTGTCGCGCTGGGCCATGCCGGCGGTGTCGATCAGGACCATCTTCTTGCCCGACAGCAGTTCGAGCAGGTCTTCGAGCGAGGCGCGGTCGTGGGCGGTGTGGACCGGCACGCCGAGGATGCGGCCATAGGCGCGCAGTTGTTCGTGGGCGCCGACGCGGTAGGCGTCCAGCGTGATCAGGCCCAGGTTGGCGGCACCGTATTGCGTGGCGAAGGCGGCGGCCAGCTTGGCGGTGGTGGTGGTCTTGCCGACACCGGTGGAGCCGATCAGCGCGAACACGCCGCCTTGCTCTTCGAGTGCGGGTTCGACATCGCCGGCGTGCAGGTTGCGCTCCAGCACACCCGCGGCCCAGACGGCTTCGTCAGCGGCGTTGCCGGGCAGGGCGTCGACCAGCTTGCGGATCAGGCCGGGCGAGAAGCCGGCGTCGAGCAGCTTTTGCGCCAGCAGGGCCTGGCGCGGCTGGCGCTGCAGCTTTTCCATGAAGGCCAGAGCGCCGAAGCGGTCTTCGATCAGGCCCTTCATCGAGCGCAGCTCGTTCATCATGTCTTGCTGGTCGCGGCGGGCCGGGGCGTCTTCCAGCACCGGGGCGGCGGCCACGGTCGACAGCGAGGGCATCGCGAAATCCCGCGGCTCGGGGCGGGTGTCGCGCACGTCGTCGTGGCGCGGTTCCTGGGCACGCGGCATCGGGCGGCGGGCCGGGGCTTCGGGCGCGGCGGCGCGGGCCGGGGCACGCGGGGCGGGTTGAGCGGGCACGTGGTGGTCGGCGTGGACGCCGGCGCTGCCGATGTCGTCCTGGCCCATCGCGGCCTGGCGGCGCTTGAGCATGCGCTCACGCACATAGTCCTGGAACGACAGCGTGCTCATGGCCATCTGTTCGACGTCTTCTTGCACTTCGGCGACCGGGGCGGCGGCACGGCGGCCAGGGGCGGCAGCCGGTTGCGCGTTCTGGCGCTCGACACGGGCGGCCAGGCTTTCGCTGCGGGGTGCCGGGCGGGCGTTGCCGCGCGGGGCGCTGACCAACGGGGCCGCATCGGCAGCGCGTTCGATCTGTTCCACCGAGTCCGGTGCCATCGCCAGCACTTCGACGCCATCGCCAGCCGGCTTGGTCGACAACACGACGGCGTCTTCGCCGAAGGCCTGGCGAACCATGGCAAAGGCCTCGCGGGAGGTACGGGCCGTAAAGCGCTTGACGTTCATGACGTTGCTCCGATGATCGAGCCGATCCGGATCGAGTGAGTCTCAGGAATCTCGCTGTGCGCCAGCACCTTGAGACGGGGTGCAGCACGCTTCAACAAACGGGCCAGCGGGGCGCGCAGAGGGTCGGGCACCAGCAGGCAGGCCGGCACGCCGAGGTTCTCCTGCTTGCGCACGCTGTCGGCGGCTTGCTTGGTCAGGGCCTCGGCGACGCCGGGGTCCAGCACGGCGCCGTGCGGGGAATTCAGGGCCTGGTTGACCATGCGCTCCAGGTCGGGCTCCAGCGCGATCACGTCCAGTTCCTTGGCCGGGCCGTAGATCTGCTGAACGATGGCCGGGGCCAGGTGGATGCGGATGCGGCGGGCCAGCTCGGCGGGGTCGGTGACCATCGAGGCGTGCTCGGCCAGGCATTCGATGATCGAGCGGTAGTCGCGAACATGCACGCCTTCGTCCAGCAGCAGCTGCAGGACTTTCTGAAGGGTTGCGATGCCGACCATTTTTGGGACCACGTCTTCGATCAGTTTGGGAGCCAGTTTCGTCACATGCTCGACCAGCGCCTGGG
>NZ_JBFUGE010000098.1:0-16164 GCF_056403075.1 Ideonella sp. P3_A4
GAACAGAGATCAGGTCGTTGCAGGCGTTGACGATCTTCTTCAGGCCGCGCCGGCTGGCCTCGAGCCGGCACAGCTGGTCGAACGAGCGGATCGCGGCGATCACCGCGGTCAGCAGCTTGACGCGCGTCAGCTCGTTCTTGGTCTTGTAGTCGTTGATGTCGTAGTTGCAGATCGTCTCGATCTCGGGCGCGTAGCCCGGCTGGCCGGTGCGCAGGATGATGCGCACCTCGACCAGGCCCAGCTCTTGGCGCACCGTGCGCACCAGCCCTAAGCCGGCGTCGTCGGTCTCCATCACGACATCGAGCAGGATCACCGCCACGTGGGGGTGGTCGGCCAGCAAACCCAGCGCTTCGGCCGCGGTGTAAGCGTGCAGGAAGTCGAGCGGGCGCTCGAGGATGCGGGTGCCGCGCAGCGCCAACTCGGAACTGCGGTGCACATCGGGATCGTCGTCGACGATCAGGATGAGCCAGGCTGGCGCATAGTCCGGCGCATTGGCGGCCGGGTCGTCGCCGAGGAACTCCACCAGTTCGCCGCGTGTCCGCATGCGCGTCCGACCTCCAGCTACTGCCAGTGTCCTGTCCCAAGTGGCAGTTATCTGCGGGACAGGGCGCTAGTTCATGCTAACCGTGCGGGCCGGGAACCAGATTCGGGCTTTCCAGCAGCGCTGGACGGGCGCCAGACCATATGTGATGGCCAGGCGCGCGGCGGGTGTCAGGCGGTTTCGTCGATCTTGAAGGCGCTGACCAGGCCGTTCAGCCGCACCGCTTGCTCGCGCAAGCTCTCGGCTGCGGCGGCCGATTGTTCGACCAGCGCGGCGTTTTGCTGTGTGACCTGGTCCAGCTGGGTGACCGAGGCGTTGATCGTCGCGATGCCGCTGCTTTGCTCGGCCGATGCGGCGGTGATCTCGCCAATGATGTCGGTCACCCGCTTCACGCTGGCGACGATCTCGCTCATGGTCTGGCCAGCGTCGCCGACCAGCCGTGCGCCTTGCTCGACGCGCTCGGTGCTGGAGCCGATCAGGCTCTTGATCTCGGTGGCGGCCTGGGCGCTGCGCTGGGCCAGCGAGCGCACTTCACCCGCCACCACCGCGAAGCCGCGGCCCTGTTCGCCAGCGCGGGCGGCTTCGACCGCCGCGTTCAACGCCAGGATGTTCGTTTGGAAAGCGATGCCGTCGATGACACCAATGATGTCGCCGATGCGCTTGCTGCTGGCGTCGATCGCCTGCATCGTGCTGACGACCTGCGACACCACCTGGCCGCCGCGCGCCGCCACCTGGGCCGAGCTGCTGGCCAGCTGGTTGGCGGTGCTGGCGCTTTCAGCACTCTGGCGCACGGTGTGGGTCAGCTGCTCCATCGAGCTGGAGGTTTGCTGCAGGTTCGAAGCCGCCTGCTCGGTGCGTTGGCTCAGGTCCATGTTGCCGGTCGCCACCTCGGCGCTGGCCACCTGGATGCTTTCGGCGGTCGAGCGGATCTCGCCGACCAGCCGGCGCAGCGTGGCCTGCATGTTCGACAGCGCTTGCAACAGGCGCCCGATCTCGTCGCGTGACTCGACCCGCACCGTCGAGCCCAGGTCGCCCTGGGCGATGCGCTCGGCAATGCGGATCGCGCGGTCGATCGGCAGCTTGACGCCGCGGGTGATGCGCCAGCCAATGACCAGGCCGCTGGCCAGTGCCAGCGCCACTGCGGTGGCCACCACGGCCAGCGCGCGCCGCTGTGCAGCTTGTGCCTCGGCATAAGCCTCGCGGCCGATCTGTTCTTCCAGCGCCAGCAACTCGCCGACCTTGGCGCGCCAGGCGGTTTCCAGCGGGCGCACCTTCTGCATCAGTGTCTCGGTCGCATTGATCACATCGCCGGCGCCGCCCAGCGCAGCAGCGCGCTTCATCATCGGGCGGGCCTGCTCGGCGGCCGCAGCAATCGCTTGCGCCAGCTCACGCTCCGCGCTGCGGGACTCGGCGTCGGCGGCGATGGTGTCGAGCAGCCGCTTGGCCGCCTCGTCGTAACGTTTGTCGGCGGCACCCAAGCCGGCAGTCTCGGCGGCGATTTCCTTCTCGTCGGTCAGCAACGTGACGTTGCGGACGTGGATCGCCTGTTCCTTGATCTCGCCCATCAGCTCGGACGCGGCCGAGGACTTGGCGTTGGTCAACTCCACCAGGTGCTGCATGCGGGCGGACATCTCGCGCATCTGCAGCAGGCTGAAGGCCGCCACCAGCACCAGCAGGCCCAGGATGAGGCCAAAACCCAGGCCCAGACGGCGGCCGATGGACAAGTGGCGCAAGCTGAAGACGGGCATGGATGAACCTTTGAATAGCCCGCGGGGGCCCTCACTGGATTTTCAGCAGTCGGCCCCCGTTTGATGGCCGGAAAACCGAGGAAAACACCGGTCAGTTGAGCTTCCAATCTCTTCACGGCCCGATCACCCAGCGGCCGTTTCCTCGCGGGAAAAGCCTGACAACCCAGGCCCGGTCCTTGCGTTGGGACCTAGGGCCAATCCCGATCCGGGAGGCCCTTTGCGCCCCCTGGTGCGTGCATGCCCCGGTAGTACGATGCAGCGCACCAACCAAGCCCGTGCCCACTGTCTGTTGGGCCATTCCATTTCGAGGAGCTTCCGCTATGTCGCGTGTTTTGACCTGGGTTGCCGGCGCCGCCGCCGTCGTGATGATGTTCGGCGCCACCGCCGCTTCGGCCCGCAGCGTCGACGCCATCAAGAAAGCTGGCACGATCATCGTCGCCACTGAAGGCCAGTACGCCCCGTTCAACTTCTTCGAAGGCTCCAAGCTGAGCGGCTTCGAAGTCGACCTGATGGAAGGCGTGGCCAAGAAGATGGGCCTGAAGATCGAGTGGAAGACGCTCGGCTTCGACGCCCTGTTGACCGGCCTGGGCCAGGACCGCTGGGACCTGGTGATCGCCTCGCACGGCATCACCGAAGAGCGCGCCAAGGCCGTGACCTTTGCCGACCCGCACTACTGCTCGGGCGGTGCGATCGTGACCAAGAACGCCGCACTGCGCACCGCCAAGGACCTGGCCGGCAAGACCATCGCTGTGCAAACCGGCAGCTCGTACCTCGAAGCCGCGCAGAAGATCCCCGGCGTGAAGGAAGTGAAGAACTTCCCGAAGGACCCGGATGCGCAAGCCGCCGTGATGTCTGACCGCGCCGACGTGTGGGTGACCGACAAGTTCGTCGTGATGGACGTGTTGAAGACCCAGAAGAACACCGGCCTGCGTGCCACCGGCATGCTGTTCGTCGAGAAGATCGCCGCCGCAGTTGCCAAGGGCAATGACGGCCTGGCCGGTGCCTACAACAAGGGCCTGGGCGAGTTCATGGCCAAGGGCGGCGGCTACGAAGCCCTGTCGATGAAGTACTTCGGCGAAGACGTTCGCTGCAAGTAAGCGCTTGAACTGAGAGACACCCACACAACGACAACGAGGGACCATGACGATTTCTGCCATTGGGTGGCCTGCGGACTGGACGCGTCAGCGTCGCAGCCAGGCCACCATCGTGACGGCCTCGCTGGCCCTTGTGGTCGCACTGTGGGTGGCTGCCAATTTCATTGCCTTGGCACCGGCGCCGATCGGCCCGAACGCCAAGTTCTTTGCCGAAGGGATGGTGGTCACGGTTGAGCTGACCATCGTCTCCGGCCTGATCGGGGTCGTGCTGGGGCTGCTCGCAGCGCTCGGCAAGACCTCGCGCATCCTGCCGCTGCGCTGGCTCAGCGGCTTCTACATCTGGGTCATCCGCGGCACACCGCTGCTGGTCCAGATCTTCTTCGTCTACTTTGCGTTGCCCGAGATCGCCAAGTCGACAGGCTCCGAATGGCTGAGCCAGGTCTCGCGCATGACCGAGTTCACCGCCGCGGTGCTGGCGCTGTCGCTCAACGTCGGTGCCTACAACGCCGAAGCCTTCCGCGCCGGGCTGGAGGCTGTCCACAAAGGGCAGTTCGAAGCCGCCCGCTCGCTCGGCCTGAGCAAGTGGTACACGCTGCTGGACGTGACCTTCCCGCAGGCCTTCAAGGTGGCGCTGCCGCCGCTGGTCAACAACATCGTGGCGTTGCTGAAAGACTCGTCGCTGGCCTACTCGATCGGTGTCGTCGAGCTGACCAACGTCGGTGCGCGGGTGCAGTCGTCGACCTTCCAGCCCGTTCCGATCCTGATCACCACTGCGATCCTGTACCTCGTGATGACCACGCTGCTGACCCAGATCACCAACGGCATCGAACACCGGTTCGACATCGAGGGGCGCCGGGCATGAGTGATTCAACCGCCAAGGTGAATGGCGCGCCGCTGATCACCGTCGACAAGGTCAACAAGCACTTCGGCCCGGCCCATGTGCTGCGCGACGTCTGCACCCATTTCAACGCTGCCGAGGTGGCCGTCATCATCGGCTCGTCGGGTTCCGGCAAGAGCACCTTGCTGCGCACGCTGAACCGGCTCGAAAAGCACGACAGCGGCTCGATCGTCATCGATGGCATCTCGGTCGACGACAACCCGAAGAACCTGAAGGCACTGCACGCCGAAGTCGGCATGGTGTTCCAGCAGTTCAACCTGTTCCCGCATTTGACGGTGCTGGAAAACGTCTCGCTCGCGCCGCGCCGCGTGCGGGGCCTGAGCACGGCAGAGGCCAACGAGCGGTCGATGGCGCTGCTGGAGCGTGTCGGCATGCAGGCCCACTCGCACAAGCACCCGTTCGCGTTGTCCGGCGGGCAGCAGCAGCGCGTGGCGATTGCCCGCGCACTGGCGATGCAGCCGCGCGTGATGCTGTTCGACGAGCCCACCTCGGCGCTCGACCCCGAGACGGTCAAGGAAGTGCTCGACGTGATGAAGGGCCTGGCCGCCAGCGGCATGACGATGATCGTCGTGACGCACGAGATGGGCTTTGCGAAGGAAGTGGCCGACCGGGTGCTGTACTTCGACAAGGGCTGCATCCTGCAGGACCGCCCGCCGATCGAGTTCTTCGACAACCAGGACAATCCGCGCATCCGCGCCTTCTTGGGGCAGATCGCGAACTGACCGGCTGCCGCACGGCCGCCAGGCCCGTGCGGTCCATCGAGYTCCGGCGGGCGCAATGACCGGAGAAATTGTCATGATCGACTTCGACCGCATTCGTCCTGACCGGCTGCCCTCGCTGCTGCGGGCCATGCCCAAAGCGGAACTGCACATCCACATCGAAGGCTCGCTCGAACCCGAGCTGATCTTCAAGCTGGCCGAGCGCAATGGCGTGAAGCTGAGCTACCCCAGTGTCGAGGCACTGCGCGCGGCCTACGCCTTCACTGACCTGCAGAGCTTTCTCGACATCTATTACGCCGGCGCCAGCGTGCTGCTGAAGGAGGAAGACTTCTTCGACATGGCCTGGGCCTACTTCGAGAAGGCGGCGGCCGACAACGTCGTGCACGCCGAGCTGTTCTTCGACCCGCAGACCCATACCGAGCGCGGCGTGCCGATCGGCACCGTGATCCGCGGCCTGCACCACGCTTGCCAGCGCGCGCATGCCGAGCTGGGCATCAGCGCCTCGTTGATCCTGTGTTTCCTGCGCCACCTGAGCGAAGACGCAGCGCTGGCGACGCTGGAAGAAGCGCTGCCGTATCGCGAACATTTCATTGGCGTCGGGCTCGACAGTTCCGAACGTGGGCACCCGCCGGAGAAATTCGCCCGCGTCTTCGCGCGCTGCCGCGAGCTCGGTCTGCACATCGTCGCCCACGCCGGCGAAGAAGGTCCGCCCGAGTACATCTACAGCGCGCTCGACGTGCTGAAAGTCGAGCGCATCGACCATGGCGTGCGATGCGTCGAAGACCCGGCGCTGGTCAAGCGCCTGGCGGCCGAGCGCATGCCGCTCACCGTCTGCCCGCTGTCCAACGTCAAGCTGTGCGTGTTCAAGACGATGGCCGAGCACAACCTGCCGCAGCTGCTGGCTGACGGGCTGGTTGCCACCGTCAACTCCGACGACCCGGCCTACTTCGGTGGCTACATGAACGACAACTTCGTGCAGACCTTCGCCGCTCTGCCGCAGCTGGGCGCACGTGAAGCGTGGCAGCTGGCGCGCAACAGCTTCGAAGCCAGCTTCGTGCCGGCGTCGACCAAGCAAGCCTGGCAAGCGCAGCTGGACGACGTGTTCGCATCGGCCGCCGCCTGACACCCCGACGGGCCACCGTCCTCATCGAATGCGCCGGGTAACCCGGCGAGCGTTGCGTGCTCTTGCCTAGACCCGGCCCCCGCGTGCAGACTGCAGGGGCGGCGCGTCCGACCCTGTGCGCCGCCGAAAGGCCCGCGATGAAGATTCTTCTGCCCGTTGACGGCTCCGAGTTGTCGTTGGTGGCCTTGCGCCATGCGATCCACCTGGTGAAGCAAGGCCTGCGCGCCGAGCTGGTGCTGGCGAACGTGCAGCCGCCCGCCAGCCTGTACGAGTGGATGCGGGCGCCGGACCCGCGCGCGTTGAGCGAGATCGCCGAGGCCGCCGGCCAGCATGCGCTGCAGACAGCCGAGTCGCTGCTGCGCGAGGCGGGCCTGGACGCGACCGAGGTGCTGGTCACAGGCGACCCGGCGCATGCCCTGTTGGAGCTGATCGAGAGCGAAGGCTGCGACATGGTGGTGATGGGCTCGCATGGCGGCAGCGCCTTGCGCTCGGCGCTGCAGGGGTCGGTCTCGCAGGCGATGGTGCACAACTCGCCGGTGCCGGTGACGCTGGTCAAGCCGCCCGAGGCGACCGAGACCTCGCCGGCCAGCCTGGTGGAAGCCGACGATGTGGCCGACGAATCCGCCGATGCCTGAGCGCCGCCTGACCACCCCGCCAGGCCGCCCGGTGTGACGGCCCGGCACGAGGTTGTCATCCTCGGCGCCGGCATGTCCGGCCTGTGCATGGCGATCCAGCTCAAGCGCGCCGGCATCGACGATTTCGTCATCCTTGAAAAGCAGCCTGGCCTGGGCGGCACCTGGTGGGACAACCGTTACCCCGGCGCCCATGTCGATGTGCCGGCACCGGTCTACTCGTTCTCGTTCGCGCCGAACCCCGACTGGCAGCGCCGCTTCGCCTCGGCGCCCGAGATCCAGGCCTACATGCAGCGGGTGGCCGAGCGCTTCGGCGTGCTGCGCCACATCCGCTTCAACACGCGCATCACCGATGCACGCTTCGACGAAGCCCAGGGCCGCTGGCAGCTGAGCACCGATGCGGACGACCAGTTCGATGCGCGCTTCTTCGTCTGCAGCACCGGGCCGCTGAACCAGCCGCGCTGGCCCGACATCGCCGGCATCGAGCAGTTTGCCGGCCGGCGCCTGCATTCGGCACGCTGGGATCCACAGGCCGACTTGAGCGGCGAGCGCGTCGCGGTGATCGGCACCGGCTCGACCGCCTCGCAGCTGGTGGCGCCGATCGCAAAGCGTGCCCAGCGCCTGCATGTGTTCCAGCGCACGGCCAACTGGGTGATGCCGCGGCTGGATCGGCGCTACACGCGGCTCGACCGCTGGTTGGCGCATCTGCCGCCGTATTCGCGGGCAGTGCGCGCCGCCTGGGTGCTGGCGCTGGAGGCGGGCCGGCGCGGCTTCGACGAAGGCACGCTGGCCCGGCGCGCGATGCTGGCCACTGCGGCTCGGCACCTGAAGCGCCAGGTGCCGGACGAGGCCTTGCGCCTGCGCCTGACACCCAGCTACCCACTGGGCTGCAAGCGCATCATCTACTCGAACGATTTCTACCCGGCCTTGACGCAGCCGCATGTCGAGCTGGTGACCGACGCCATCGTTCAGATCACGCCGAATGCCATCGTCACCGCCGACGGGCGCGAGCGCGAGATCGACACGCTGGTTTGTGCCACTGGCTTCGACACTGTGCACCTGCTTTCTTCGCTGCAGGTGACGGGGCAGGGCGGCCGCACGTTGCGCGACGCGTGGGCCGATGGCCCCGAGGCTTATCGCGGCATTGCGGTGGCCGGGTTTCCGAACCTGTTCCTGATGCTGGGGTCGAACACGGCGACCGGCCACACCTCGACGCTGCTGTTCATCGAGCCCGGCGTCGACCATGCGATCGCCTGCATGCGTGCGGTGCGTGACGGTGGCCACCGCTGGGTGAGCGTGCGCGACGCGGTGTTCCGCGCCCACAACCAGCAGCTGCAGCAGCGGTTGGCCGGCTCGGTCTGGAGCCAATGCCGCAGCTGGTACCGCATGGACGGCAACGGCCGCGTCGTGGCGCTGTTCCCCGGCTTCACGCGCGAGTACGTGCGGGGCCTGCGGCGGGTCGAAGCGGCAGACTACGAGTTCGCCTGAGGCGCGGCCGTGCTGGCTTCACGCGCGCGCACGGCCGCCGTGTCCAGCCAATGCAGCAAGGTGGCGTAGAGCCGGTCGGGGTTGACCGGCTTGGCCACGTGGTCGTTCATGCCGGCCTGCAGGCACAGCTCGCGGTCTTCGCCCAGTGCGTTAGCCGTCATCGCCACGACCGGCAGGCGCACCCAGCGCGGATGGTGGCGGATCGCGCGCGTGGCCTGCAGGCCGTCCATCACCGGCATCTGCATGTCCATCAGCACCAGCGCGTAGTCGCGCTCTTGCAGCATGCGCAGCGCCTGGTCGCCGTCCTCTGCGACATCGACCTCCAGCCCCGCCAGCTCGAGGATCTGGCGTGCCACGTCTTGGTTCACCGGGTTGTCTTCGGCCACCAGGATGCGCGCGCCGCGGTGGCGCGACATCAGGTGTTCGCGCGGGCCGGTCGAGGCCGCCGGCGCCTGTGCCCGCGCCGCCGAAGCCAGGCCCAGCGCCTGCGAGACCGCCGTGCGAAGGCGGCCGGTGGTCGTGGGCTTGGCCAGCACGCCGGCAAAGCCCGCAGCGGCTGCCTCGACCTCGGAGGCCGCCGCGCCGTCGGTGCTCATCAGCAGCGCCGGTGTCGTGCTGCGGGTCTCGCTGCCTGAGCGCCGCAGCGCCGTCAGCAGGGCTGCACCCGCCAGGCTGGGCATGCGGGCATCGAGCAGCCAGAGGTCGAAAGCCCGCCCGGCCGCGCGCTCTTCGCGCTCGGCGCGCAATGCCGCTTCACCGTCAGCGCAGGCCATCACGATCATGCCTTCGCGATTCAGCATGGCCGTGACTGCATCGCGCGCCAGCGCGAGATCGTCCACCAGCAGCACGCGCCGGCCCTGCAGCGCCGGCATCGGTGCCAGCGTGCGCGCCATCGAGCCGGCTTGCAACCGGGCGGTGAATCGGAAGCGGCTGCCTTGGCCCGGTGCGCTGTCGACGCCGATCTCGCCGCCCATCATCTCGATCAACCGGCGCGTGATGGCCAGGCCCAGGCCGGTGCCGCCATAACGGCGGGTGGTCGAGCTGTCGCCCTGCTCGAAGACCTGGAACAGCCGGTCCTGCGCCTGTGGCGTGATGCCGACGCCGGTGTCGGCCACCTCGAACTGCAGCACGGTCGCCTCGGGTGAAGCACTGAGCAAGCGAGCGTTCAGGCAGACCGAGCCTTTGTCGGTGAACTTGATCGCGTTGCTGAGCAGGTTCAGCAGCGCTTGCGAGAGCCGGGTCGCGTCGCCACGCACCTCGGCCGGCAGGTTGTCGAGCGAGATCACCAGCTCCAGCCCCTTGTCGCGCGCCCGTTCGGCCACCAGGTCGCAGCAGCGGCCCAGCAGCTCGTGCAATGCGATCGGCTGCTCTTCGAGCACCAGCTTGCCCGACTCGATCTTCGACAGGTCGAGGATGTCGTTGATCACCTCCAGCAGGTGCTGGGCGGCGCCTGCGAGCTTGCCCAGGCGCTCCTGCGCCTGCGGCGTCGGCAGGTCCTGCTGCAGCAAGTGCGTCAGGCCGATGATCGCGTTCATCGGCGTGCGGATCTCGTGGCTCATGTTCGCCAGGAAGGCGCTCTTGGCCCGGTTCGCGGCATCGGCCCGGTCGCGGGCTTCGGTCAACGCGTCGTTCAGGGCCTGCAGCTGCGCCTCGGTCTGCTTGATCTCGCTGATGTCGGTGATCAGCACGAAGAAGCCCTGCACTTCGCCGCCGCGCCGGTCCGGTGCGAAATGGACCCAGGTGATGGCCGAGCGGCCGTTCGCGCCACGCGCCAGGCGCTCGAAGCGCTGCGGCTCACCGGCCAGCACGGCCTCGACGCGTGGTTGCACTTCGGCGAAGTGGGCCTCGCCCATCATGTCGGGCATTTGCATGCCCAGCAAACGGTCCGACGGAAGGTCCATGAAGTCGGCCAGCGCCTGATTGGCGAAGCGGCAGCGCAGGTCCTTGTCCCAGTAAGCGACGAAGCCCGGGATGTTGTCGGCGATCAGGTGGGTGAACGATTCGGCCTGCGCCAAGGCGCGTGTGCGGGCATCGACCAGCTCTTCCAGGTGCAGGCGGTAGCGCTCCAGCTCGGCGCTCTGGCGCTGGTGCTCGGTGACGTCTTCGCCGACCAGCAGGAAGTGCGTGACGCGGCCATCCGCCTGGCGGATCGGCGCCGCGCGCACCTGCTCGACAAAGGCTTTGCCGCTGTCGCCGCGCTGGTCGCTGAACTCGCCGGTCCAGGCCTCGCCGCGGGCCAGCGCATCGTGCAGTTCAATCAGTCGCTCGGCCGGCCCGCGCCGCGGCTGCAGCTCAGTCAGCTGCCGGCCCATGGCCTGCTCGCGGGCAACGCCGTGGGCGCGGCAGAACGCGTCGTTGACGTACTCGATCTGGCCGTCGGTCGCGGTGATCGCGATGCTGGCCGTGCTCTGCTCGACCGCCATCGACAGCTTGCGCAACGACTGCTCGGTGGTGTGGCGGCTGGTGATGTCGGTGAACGAGATCACCACGCTGGCCACGCCGAGGCCGTCGGGGCTGGCCACTGGCTCGGCATTGGTCTGCAACCACACCCGATCACCACGCCGATTGCTGGCCCCCAGCACCAGGCCCTTGACGCCGCGGCCGGTGCGCAGCACCCGGGCCAGCGGCAGCGCGTGGTCGGGCAGGGGGTGGCCGTCCGCATCGGTCAACCCGAGTTCGCGCCAATGCCAGTCGTCGTTGCGGGCGTCGGCGGCCGACACGCCCAGGATGCGCTCGGCGGCAGGGTTGCACGCCAGCAGGTGCGCGCGCGGGTCGAAGGTCATCACGCCTTCGCTCAGCGCGGTGACCATCGAGCGGTACAGGCGTTCGCTGTCGTTCATCGCCTGCTCGATGCGCTTGCGTTCGCTGATGTCGCTGTGCATCAAGACTGCGCCGCCGGTGCGGCCGCGCAGCGGCGTCACCCGCATCGCGAACCAGTGCGGCGTGCCGCCGACCAGGCAGGCGTATTCGCAGCCGAATTGTTCGCGCTCGCCGCTGATGACGGTGCGAACGCCGGCCGCCGCGGCGAGCGCCTCGGGGCCGGCCGAGCGATGGCTGCCTTCAAGCGCGCCAAGGTAGTTGTCGCCACGGTCCAGCGTGATCGCACCGCCGGCCAGCGGCACCCCGCCGGCCGCCGCGTGCGCGCGCCAGGCTTCGTTGACCGCGACGATCTGGCCCAGCGCGTCCAGCACAGCCAGGTGGTCCTGCACCGAGTCTTCGACGGCCCGCACCAGGTCGGCCGAGTCGATCAGCGCTTGCTCGGTGCGCCGCTGCTGCGTGATGTCGCTGATGATGCCGAGCACGGCCGGCCGGTCGCGAAAGCTCATGCGGTTGGCGCGCAAAGCCACCCACACGGACGTGCCATCCTTGCGCCGCCAGCTCAGTTCGTAGTCGCGCTGCGGCTCAGGGCCGCCGAGGATGCGGGCGTGGAAACGCTCCAGCCACAGCGGCAGGAATTCGGGGTCGATCACCGCGTCGAAGGACAGGCCGATGAACTCGGGCATCGTGTAGCCCAGCATCGCCGGCAAGGCCGGGTTGGCGAACACGAACTGCTGGTCCTGCGCGACAAACACGCCGTCGACCAGTGCATCGAGCAAGGCGCGGTATCGCAGTTCGCTGTCTTGCAAGGCCTGCTGGGCCTGGCGTTGATCGGTCACGTCGCGCGAGATCCCGAACATGCCGATCACCGCGCCGGTGGCGTCGCGCAGCGGCCCCTTGGTGGCCTGGAAGCTGCGGTGGCCGAGCGACGTCGCCAGCGTCTCTTCGAAGGTGAAGATCTCGCCGCGCGCCATCACCTGCGCGTCGTTGGCCATGACGCGGCGCGCGTCCGCGGGCTCGAACAGGTGGTGGTCGTCGTGGGCCAGGGCTTGCTGGGCACCGCGGCCGGTGACACGCTCGGCCGCGCGATTGAACAGCAGGTAGCGGCCTTCCCGGTCCTTGGCGTAGATGGCGTCGGTCGAGCTTTCGGCCACCGCGGTCAGCAAGGCCGTGGCCTGCAGCCGCGCAGCCATCAGGCTGCGCTCCTGCTGCATGGCCTGCAAGGCCTCGCCTTGGCGCTGGAAATAAAAAGCCGTGCCGACCATGAAGGCGGCCAGCAGGCACGCCCCGGCGATCCACCCGGCCTCGCGCCAAGCGCGGGCGTCGACCTCGGCCTGCGACTGGGTCGTCAGCACCAGCCAGTCGGTGCTGGCGATCGGACGCGCCACGCCCAGCACCGGCGTGCCCTGCGCGTCCAGGCCTTCGCCGGCGTGCAACGGTGGCGGTGTGCCGTGGCGCAGCAGCGCAGCGGCCAGGAGATCAGGCTCGTCGATCGGCCGCCGCAGCGGCGAGGACCGCTCGGCGCCGCCCCAGGCCACTGCCTGTCCGCCTTCGCGCCGCCAGAGCATGATCTCGGCGCTGTCGCTGGGCTGCGGCCAGTTGCGCAGCATCGGGTAGAGCTGGTCGCGCGGGTCGATGCGCAGCACCACCAGCAGGTTGGGAGCGCCAACACCGGCGCCCATCAAGGGCACCACGATGTCCAGCCGCTCGCGGGTGGTGGCATCGTCGACCAGGTACAGATCGGTGCGGTCGACCTGGCGTCGCTGCAAGGCGCGCTGCGCGGCCTCGCGCAGCGGCGTGGGCGGGATGCTGGGCCCGAGCGGGTTCTCGCGCGCGACGATGCGGATCTGGGTGTCCAGCAGCAGCACGCGGCGCGCGTTCAGCGTCTGGGCGAAGCGGGCGAGCCGCTGCATCAACTCGTCGCGTGCCGTGTTGTCGTTGCGCCGCTGCCAGTGTTCGCCCAGCTCGCGCATCTCTTCGTTGTCGTACAGGTAGCTGGCCGCATTGAGGTGCCAGCCGAGCCAGTCGTGCACCTGGGCTGCCCGCAGATCGGCCACTGCCGCCAGTTGCTGCGAAGCCCGCTCGCGCGCGTGCTGCAGGTTGTAGGCCACCGCGCCGACGCCCAGGGCCAGCAAACACAACACCGCGCCAGCCCAGAGCCAATACTGCGCGCGGCTGAGGGTCTGGTTCAGGCTGGGGGACTCATGGCTCAGCAGCCTGGCGCGGTTCAGCGCCCGCCGCAGGCCGAGGTACAGGCCGAGCGCGCTGCCGGTGATGAACAGGCCGCGGTTGAGCTGCTCGAAGCGGGTCAGCGAATCGGCGTTGCTGGCGAACTGGTGCAGCAGCCAATCGGAGCCGAGCAGCCACAGCGTGGCCAGCAAGGCATAGATGACGACGACGCGGAGCAACGCTCGCCGCCCCATCGCCGCCGGGATCGGGCGGGCGTCGGGCAAGGCGGCACTGTTGCGGGCCATGGCCTAGACGGGTCGAGACCCCTGTCGGCCAAGCCAAAGTCTCCGGGCGCCCAACCAGGCCGATGCATTGGCGTGGTGGCCCGGCCCAAACGTTGCCGGGCAAGCGCTTCGCGTCATGGCCAGACCTCCCTGCGAACCCTTGTGTTGGCATGCAGTGACCGCTGCATACCGGATCCTTGCCGGCAATCATGGGTGCCGTGCCCCAGCCTGTCCAGCGGCTCGTAGCCAGCGACAGACAGGTCCGGTGGATATTACACGGCAGGGGCTGACGCGTGGGGCCTCAGCGCAAGGCGCGCATGCGCGCCGCACCACGCGATCGCGCCAGTGCCAACAGCTCGAACAAGCCCATCATCAGGGTGGCCGCCAGGGCCAGGCCGGGGTGGGTGATCCAGCGGCGCACAGGGTGCATGGGGCGGGCCGCGGCGGTGCCACGGCGAAGCAGCGAGGGCCACCACCGTAGCGGCGCCAGATGACACATTGATGGCATGCCRGATGGCTATGCTGGCGTGTTCCGATCTGCCTGAAACGATGCCCTTGCCGCCTTCTCCACCCGTGCTGCCTGAACTGCTGGAGCTGCAGGCCCTGGCCGAGCAGGGCGCGCCGTACCTGAGGCAGCGCCTGCTGTGCGAGGTCGAGGTCGACGGCCGGATGCTGCCGGTCCATGCCTACCTGCTCGGCCGCGTCGGGCCCGATGCGCCCGCAGTGGGCTACTTCGGCGGCGTGCATGGGCTCGAGCGCATCGGCGCCGAGGTCGTCATCGCCTACCTGCGCAGCCTGGTGATGCGCCTGCGCTGGGACGACACCCTGCATCGCCAGCTGGAGTCGATGGGCATGCTGTTCGTGCCGCTGGTCAACCCCGGCGGTTGCTGGCGTGGCACCCGTGCCAACCCGAACGGCGTCGACCTGATGCGCAACGCGCCGCAAGACGCGCTCGAGCCCGTGCCCTGGCTGGTGGGCGGCCAGCGCATCAGCGCGGCGCTGCCCTGGTACCGTGGCGCACGCGGCGCGGCGATGGAGCGCGAGAGCGCGGCGCTGTGCGAGGTCGCGGAAGCCGAGTTGGGCGGGCGATCGTTCAGCATCGCACTCGACTGCCATTCCGGCTTCGGCATGAACGATCGCCTGTGGTTTCCGCTGGCCTGCAGCAAGCGCCCGATCGATCATCTGCCCGAGTTGCATGCTTTCAGTGAGACGATGGACCAAGCGTTGCTGCACCACCGCTACACCATGGAACCGCAAAGCCGCCAATACCTGGCCCACGGCGACCTGTGGGACCACTTGTACCTGCGCTCAAGAGCGTCGGACTCGGCGCGCGTGTTCCTGCCGCTGACGCTGGAGATGGGCTCGTGGTTGTGGATCAAGAAGAACCCGCGCCAGATGTTCTCGCGCCACGGCATCTTCAACCCGCTGATCGGCCACCGCCAGCAGCGCGTGCTGCGTCGCCACCTCAGCCTGCTGGACTTCGTTGGCCGAGCTGTCTGCAGCCATGCGCGCTGGCGGCCTGAACAGGCGCAGCGTGCGCAACACCAGGCCCGGGCGCTCGAGCGCTGGTATCGGCGGGCCGGGCGATGAACGACACCGTGACGGGCGAGGGCACGACCTGGGTGCTGCTGCGCGGCCTGACACGCGAGCGGGCGCATTGGGGCCCTTTCATGGAACAGCTGCAGGCCCGCTCGCCCTGCGCCCGCGTGCTGGGGCTGGACCTGCCCGGCAACGGCCAATGGCACCGCCAGCGCAGCCCCACCTGCGTGGCGGCGATGGTCGATGCAGCCCGCGCGCAACTGGCGGTGATGCAGGCCAAGCCGCCTTACCACCTGCTGGCCTTGTCGCTGGGCGCGATGGTGGCGCTGGACTGGGCCACGCGCTACCCGCAAGAGCTGGCCGGCGGCGTGCTGCTGAACACCAGCCTGGCTCGCTTCAGCCCGTTTCACCACCGGCTGCGGCCGGCCAACTATCCAGCGCTGCTGGGCTTGCTGGCCGGACGCGGCGGTGTGGCTGGGCGCGAGGCCACGCTGCTGCGCCTGACGAGCGCGCGGCCAGAGGCGCACCCTGGCGTGGTCGCGCTGTGGATTGCGATCAGCCGCACGCGGCCTGTCAGCCCGGGCAACACCTTGCGCCAGCTGCTGGCCGCATTTCGTTACCGTGCGCCCGCTCAGGCTCCGGTGGTGCCGCTGCTGGTGCTGGTGGGCGCTGGCGACCGCTTTGTCGACCCGCGCTGCTCACACGCATTGGCCCGCGCCTGGCAGCTGCCACTCATCGAACACCCCAGCGCCGGCCACGACCTGCCGTTGGATGACGGGGGGTGGGTGGTGGAGCAGGTGGTGCGGTGGGCGGCCGGCCTGTCAGAGAACGCAGGTCAAGCTCGTTAGGCGCCGGCCATGCTGAAGGCGAGTGCTGCGCCGGTGCGCCTGCCAACGGTGCGGCGGCCGATGGAAGCCTTTTCACGTGAGACCCGAGAAGAGCTTCCGGGGGCCACTGCATCGCGCCACGATTCGAGCTTGCTGGCGACCACCGTCTGCCAGTCGAGTTCATGGACCGTGAAGTTCAGTTCGAGCAAGGCTTGCATCGGCGTCAGCGGATCACCTTCATCGGTCATCAGGCGGACGTTGGAAACGATACCCATCGGGTTGGCC
>NZ_JBFUGE010000099.1:0-16040 GCF_056403075.1 Ideonella sp. P3_A4
GTGCCAAGCGGTCTGCCGGCGCGCGAGGAAGCCGAGATCCAGCGCCTCGTCGTCGAGGCTTACCGGCTGCTCGGTTGCCGTGGCTGGGGCCGTGCGGACCTGATGATCCGCGCCAGCGACCGCAAGGCCTTCCTGCTCGAGATGAACACCTCGCCGGGAATGACCAGCCATTCGCTGGTGCCCAAGTCGGCGGCCGCGGCGGGCATGAACTACGAGCAGCTGTGCCTGTACCTGCTGGCCGGCGCGACGCTCGACAACACCAAGAAAGCGGGCGTGTGATCGATATGGCCACCACCGCCGCCAGCACCTTGCCGCCCGACGTGCGCATGATGAACGCCACTGCGCTGGCGATCATCGCGCTCGCCGGCACGGTGCTGCTCGCGGCCGGGGCGGCGTGGTTCACGCGTCAGCCGGTGTTCGCGTTCCGCTCGATCCGGCTCGAAGGCGAGGTCACGCGCAACAGCGCCGCGACGATCCGCGCCAACGCCGCGCCGCGTTTGGCGGGTAACTACTTCACGCTCGATCTGCAGGCTGCGCGCCGTGCATTCGAAAGCGTGCCCTGGGTGCGCCACGTGGTGGTGCAGCGCGTGTTCCCGAACCGTCTCGTGGTGCGGATGGAAGAGCACCACCCGGTGGCGGTGTGGAAGGGCGACGAAGGCAACGACCGGCTGGTCAATTCGTACGGCGAGGTCTTCGAGGCCAACCTGGGTGATGTCGACGAAGACAACCTGCCTGAGTTCGCGGGCAGCGACGATGCCGCGGCCGCATCGGTGCTGGCGATGTACCGCCGGCTGCTGCCGGTGCTCAAGCCGCTGGACCTGGCGCCGACGCGTGTCGCGCTGTCGGACCGCGGCTCGTGGCAGCTCGAGCTCGACAACGGCGCCGAGGTCGAGCTGGGCCGGGGCAGCGATGACGAGGTGGTGGCCCGCGTCGGGCGCTTCGTGCGCACGGTGACGCAGGTCTCGGCCCGCCAGCGGCGAGGCTGGGACCACGCCGACCTGCGCCACGCCGACGGCTACGCACTGCGGTTGAAAGGCCCGTTGATGGCGGCTTCGCTGCCGTCACCCGCCGAAGGGGACGAGTCGGCCGACGGCAGCCCGGCGCCGAATCAACGGCCCGGTCGCGATGGTGGTGGCCAGTGAGCCGAACGAATGAGGGATAAGAACTGATGGCCAAGGAATACAAGGATCTCGTTGTCGGGCTCGACATCGGCACCGCCAAGGTGATGGCGGTGGTGGCCGAGGTCATGCCCGGTGGCGAGCTGCGCGTGGCCGGGCTGGGCGTGGCCAGCTCGCACGGCCTGAAGCGCGGCGTGGTCGTGAACATCGATGCGACGGTGCAATCGATCCAGCAGGCGCTGAAAGAGGCCGAGATGATGGCCGCCTGCAAGATCGAGCGTGTCTACACCGGCATCACCGGCAGCCACATCCGCGGCCAGAACTCGACCGGCATGGTGATCGTGCGCGACAACCGCGAGGTGACACCGGTCGACGTGGCGCGGGTGATCGAAACCGCCAAGGCGATCAACATCCCGAACGACCAGCGCCTGTTGCTGGTCGAGTCGCAGGAGTTCGTGATCGACGGCCACGAGGTCAAAGAGCCGATCGGCATGAGCGGCAGCCGGCTCGAGGTCAAGGTGCACATCGCGACCGGTGCGCAAAGCGCGGCCGAGAACATCCTGAAGTGCGTGCGCCGTTGCGGGCTGGAGGTCGAGCAGCTCGCGCTGTCACCCACCGCTTCTGCGGCTGCGGTGCTGACCGAAGACGAGAAGGACCTCGGCGTTGCGGTGGTCGACATCGGCGCCGGCACGACCGACGTAGCGATCTTCACTGGTGGCTCGATCCGCCATACCGCGGTGATCCCGATCGCCGGTGACCTGATCACCAGCGACATCGCGATGGCGTTGCGCACGCCGACCAAGGATGCCGAAGAGATCAAGGTCGAGTACGGCGTGGCCAAGCAGCTGCTGGCCGACCCGAGCGAGCAGGTCGAGGTGCCGGGCCTGGGCGACCGCGTGCCGCGCATGCTGAGCCGCCAGGCGCTGGCCGGCGTGATCGAGCCGCGCGTCGAAGAAATCTATTCGCTGGTGCACCAGGTGATCCGCGATTCGGGCTACGAGGAGCTGCTGTCCTCGGGCATCGTGATCACCGGCGGCACCGCGGTGATGCCGGGCATGGTCGAGCTGGGTGAGGACATCTTCCTCAAGCCCGTGCGCAAGGGCTTGCCGACCTATTCCGGCGCCTTGTTCGACATGGTGGCCAACCCGCGCTCGGCCACCGTGATGGGGCTGCTGGAAGAAGCGCGGCTGGCCCACACGCGCGGCCACAAGGCGGCGCAGCAAGCAGGTTCGGTGACAACGTTCTTTGGCAAAGCCAAGGATTGGCTCTTGGGCAATTTCTAGGGGTTCAAAGCGAAGACGAGAGCCTCGAACACGGGGCCAGGATCTTGGGACTCAACGGTAAACAGTACGGCAACTGCAACACAGACGACGGAGGTTATATGGCCATCGAGATGATCGAAGAATTCGACCAAGGCACGCAGATCAAGGTGATCGGCGTTGGGGGTGGTGGCGGCAATGCCGTCGAGCACATGATCACGCAGGGGGTGCAGGGCGTGGAGTTCATCTGCGCCAACACCGATGCGCAGGCGCTGAACCGCAGCGCGGCGGCGGCCCTGGTGCAGTTGGGCACCACCGGCCTGGGTGCAGGCTCGAAGCCTGACGTCGGCCGAGGCGCGGCCGAAGAAGCGGTCGACCGCATCCGCCAGGCGATCGATGGTGCACACATGCTGTTCATCACCGCCGGCATGGGC
This sequence comes from Ideonella sp. P3_A4, assembly GCF_056403075.1. Taxonomy (NCBI): domain Bacteria; kingdom Pseudomonadati; phylum Pseudomonadota; class Betaproteobacteria; order Burkholderiales; family Sphaerotilaceae; genus Ideonella; species Ideonella sp. P3_A4. The sequence goes on from NZ_JBFUGE010000099.1 coordinate 2,812, forward strand.
GGTGGCACGGGCACCGGCGCGGCGCCGGTGATCGCGCGCGTGGCCAAGGAAATGGGCATCCTGACCGTCGGTGTGGTGACCAAGCCCTTCGACTTCGAAGGCGGCCGCCGCAGCAAGCAGGCCGACGCCGGCGTGGCTGAACTCGAAGCCAACGTCGACTCGCTGATCGTGGTGCTGAACGAGAAGCTGCTGGAAGTGCTGGGCGACGACGTCACGCAAGACCAGGCCTTCGCGCACGCCAACGACGTGCTGAAGAACGCCGTCGGCGGCATCAGCGACATCATCCACATCCCGGGCCTGGTCAACGTCGACTTCGAAGACGTGAAGACCGTGATGAGCGAGCCCGGCAAGGCGATGATGGGCACGGCGATGGCCGGCGGCCCGGACCGCGCCCACAAGGCGGCTGAAGCGGCTGTGGCGTGCCCGCTGCTGGAAGGCATCGATCTGTCCGGCGCGCGTGGTGTGCTGGTGCTGATCGCGGCCGCTCGCTCGACCTTCAAGCTGGCCGAGAGCAAGAACGCGATGAACACCATCCGCCGTTACGCCGCGGAAGATGCGCACGTGATCTATGGCACCGCCTACGACGAMACGCTGGGTGACCAGCTGCGCGTCACGGTGATCGCCACTGGCCTGTCGTCGATCCGCCGTGCGCAAGCACCGCTGACGGTGATCCAGACCCAGCCGCAGCTGCGCACCGGCACCGACAACCTGCCGCTGCTGAACAACCCGGTGGGCCATGGCGCACCGGTTGGTGCGGCGACGCTGTCGACGCCGACCTCGATGCAGCAGCAGGACTACAGCCAGCTCGCCACGCCCAGCGTGTGGCGCACCGGCCGTACCCAGGCGGCGGCCAAGGTCGAGGCGCTGTCGAGCAACGGGATGGACGAGATCGAGATCCCGGCGTTCCTGCGCAAGCAAGCAGATTGATTGTTGGCCCCGGAATTGTTGACCCCCACGGCCCCTGGCGGGGCCTGCCCCCCGAGGGGGCTCGCGCAGCGGACCGGCAAAGCCGGATCCGCGCACGCCACTTGAAGCGAAGCGGGGCCACCCGGTGGGGTGACCCTGCTTCGTGCTGCCGCGAGCGTTACTTCAGCCGTTGTTTCTCAAGCGTGCGGCAGCCCAGGTTCATTTCGTGATTCCCTGTCCTCAAGGAGTTCGTGATGACTATGTCCCCTGCGGTTCAAGACACGTTGTCGCTGGCAGGCCGCGCCCTGCTGGCGTTGCTGTTCATCCCGGCTGGTTTCAGCAAGCTCACCGGGTTTGCCGGCGTCGTAGGCTACATCGCGTCCAAGGGCGTGCCGATGCCGGAGGTCTGCGCGGCATTGGCTATTGCGGCCGAGCTGGGCCTCGGCTTGCTGTTGCTGGTGGGGTGGCAGGCGCGCTGGGCGGCGCTCGGGCTGGCCCTGTTCGTCTTCGTCATCACGCCCATCTTCCACGCGTTCTGGGCGGTGCCGCCGGATCAGCAGATGATGCAGCAACAAGCCTTCTTCAAGAACCTGGCTGCAGCAGGCGGGTTGCTGGTGGCTGCGGCCTTCGGCCCCGGGCGTTTCAGCGTCGACGGGCGGCGCGGGGGCTGACCGCGCGGCGAAGGGTTACTTCACCCGCTGTTTCTCGAGCTTGCGCGCCAGCGTGCGCCGGTGCATGCCGAGCCGGCGCGCGGTCTCGGAGATGTTGAAGCCGGTTTCGGCCAGCATCTCGTGGATGCGCTCCCATTCGAGCGTCTTGATCGAGGTCGTGCGCTCCGTCAGCTCGACCTCGGCGTCGCCTTGCTCGCGCGCGAACGCGGCTTCGATGTCATCGGTGTTGGCGGGTTTGGCCAGGTAGTGGCGGGCGCCCAGCTTGATCGCTTCGACAGCGGTCGCGATGCTCGCGTAGCCCGTCAGCACGACGATCATCATCTGTTCGTCATGGGCGTGCAGGTGCTGCACACAGGCCAGGCCTGAGCTGCCGCCGGCCAGCTTCAGGTCGACCACCGCGTAGCCGGGCTTGTGGGTTTGCAGCAAGACCTTCATGCCTTCCAGGTCTGCCGCGCGCAGCACTTCGTAGCCGCGCCGCTCGAACGAGCGCGCCAGCGTGCGCGCGAAGGCGTCGTCGTCTTCGACGATCAGCAGTTGGCGAACTTCATCGTTCATTGGGTGTCCACTCCGCCGGCATCAGCGCGCTCAGCGGCAGGTTGATGCACACCTCGGCACCGCCCTCGGTGCGGTTGCGCGCGGTGATGTGTCCGCCCAGCATGCGTGCCACGTTGACCGACAGGAACAGGCCCATGCCACTGCCGGGCCGGTTCTTGCTGGACTGGTAGGGCTTGCCGAAGAATTCGAGCATCGGCGCGGCAAAGCCCGGGCCCTGGTCCTGCACCGTCAGCACCAGCGTGTCGTCGTCGCAGCTGACCGTCAGGCTCAGCGGAGCCGACGGCGCCGCGTCGCGCGCGTTGTCGAGCACGTTGTCGATCATCTGCTTCAGCGCCACGTCGGAGATCAGCGGAACGTCCGGCACGCCGTCGCGTTGGTAGTCGAGCTGGTTGCCGGGGCGGGTGCTGCGCCAATGCTGCACCAGTTCATCGAGGAAGGCGTGCAGCGTGGTTTCCATCGGCGCCTCACCGCGGGTGCGGCCGGCCGACATCAGGATGCCGCTGACGATGGTCTTGCAGCGCTGAAGCTGCACCTGCATCTCTTCGATCTCTTCGCGCAGCTCGGGCTCGCCGGCAAACGGTGCCATGCGGGCCCAGTCGCCGAGGATCACCGACAGCGTCGCCAGCGGTGTGCCCAGCTCGTGCGCCGCGCCAGTGGCCAGCAGGCCCATGCGCACGATGTGCTCTTCTTCTGCCGCGCGCTGGCGCAGTGCGGCCAGGCTCGCATCGCGCTGGCGCAGGTTGCGGCTGATGCGGCCGATGAAGATGACCAGCAGCGAGGCCGTCAACAGAAAGCACAGCAGCAGCCCGCCGATGTACTGCGCCGACAGCACCGCGTGCGGCAGGTGCGGCACCGGCAGCGGCCGGTGCCAGCGCGTCAGCACGACGAAGCCCAGGCTCGTGGCCGCGACGATGGCCCAGATGTAGCGCGGTTTCAGCAGCACCGAGCCGACGGCCACCTGCAGCAGGTAGAGGTAGATGAAGGGATTGGTGATGCCACCGGCRTAGAACAGCTGCCCGGTCAGCACACCGACATCGACCAGCATGCCGGCGAACAGCTCGCTGTTGCTGACCGGCAGCGACAACCGCCCTCGGAGGTGGCTGGCCACATTGAACAAGGCCAGTGCCGCCAGCAGCGTCAGCATCTTGACCAGCGGCAGGTCCACGCCGAGCAGGAACTCGACGGTCAGGATCGTCAGCAGCTGCCCAGCCACCGCCAGCCAGCGCAGCTGGATCAGCTGCAGCAGGTTCTTGCGGCCGGCCAGGCGCTCGGGCGCATTGCCCACTTCGCCGAGTGGCGGCTGACCGAGTGCCTCAGTGTCGGGCGTGGGCAAGAAGTGGATCTCCAGCAAGGCTGCGCAAGCGCCGCTCGTCGAGCACGAGGTACCCGAAGGCGCAAGCCGCCATCGCCGCGAGCGCGAACCAGGTGGCGGCGTAGACGCGGTGATTGTTGCTGAAGTGAACGACAGTCAGGCCGGCGCGTGGCCAGCCTTGGGTGGCCGGGTGCGGCGCGACCTCGTCGACGAAGTAGGGCGCGAGCGCCGGGCCCAGCTGCTGCGTCGCCGCGATCGCCGCGACATCGCGTGAATACCAGCGGCCGTGAGCCGCGTCGTTGTCGCGCAGGAAGCCGCCGCCGGGCTCAGAAAACCGCAGCAGGCCGGTGATGGTCTGGTCGCCTTGTGGGGCCGTGGTGTCGTGCAGGGCTTGCTCGCGCAACTCGGGAGGAACGAAGCCGCGGTTGACGAGCACCCAGTGGCCCTCGTCGCTGCGCAACGGGGCCAGCAACCAGTAACCGGCGCCCAGTTCGGTGGTTGCGGCCACCAGTGTGCTCTTGTCGTGCGCGAACTGGCCGTGCACGGTGACGCGGCGGTACTCGTCGGCGTCGCGGCTCATGGCCGTCCACTCCGCCGGGCCAGGGGCCGGTGCGGGCTTCGCGTGGCGATGCTGTTCGACGCGAGCGATCAGGCTTTCTTTCCAGGCCAGCCGATGCACCTGCCATGTGCCAAGTGCCATGAAGCCGGCGAACACCAGCACGAGCGCCACCAGCCACGCGGCCAGGCGGCGTGCACTGCGCGGAGCGGGCCGGCCATGCATGTCAGGGCATGTTGCGCATGAGCTGCGGGTCGGCCGCCGGCATCATGTTGGTGTTCAGGTGGTACATGACCCAGATCGAACCGGCCAGCATGATCACCACCAGCGCGGCGGTGAAGGTCAGTGCCAGCAGCGACCAGCCGCCTTCGACCTTCGCGTTCAGGTGCAGGAAGTAGACCATGTGCACGACCATCTGCACCGCGGCAAAGCCGAGGATCACGAAGGCCGTGACCTTGGGCGACGACATCACCTTGCCCATCACGAGCCAGAACGGGATGGCGGTCAGCACCACCGACAGCAGGAAGCCGACCAGGTAGCCCTCGACGGTGGCGTGATAGCCGCCGTCGTCTTCATGGTGATGATCGTCGTGGTGGTCGTGTGACGCTGCGTGTTCGTTGCTCATTGCAGGGCCCCCATGAGATAGACGAAGGTGAAGACACCGATCCAGACGACGTCCAGGAAGTGCCAGAACATCGACAGGCACATCAGCCGGCGCTTGTTCTCGTGGGTCAGGCCGAGCTTGCGCACCTGCACCATCAGCGTGACCAGCCAGATCGTGCCGAAGGTGACGTGCAGGCCGTGCGTGCCGACGAGGGTGAAGAACGACGACAGGAAGGCGCTGCGCCAGGGCCCCGCTCCTTCGTGGATCAGGTGCGCGAACTCGGTCAGTTCCAGCGTCAGGAAGCCCAGGCCGAACAGGCCGGTGATGGCCAGCCAGATCAGCACGCCGGTCTTGCGGTTGTGCTGCATCGCGATCATCGCGAAGCCGTAGGTGATCGACGAGAACAGCAGCAGCGCAGTGTTCGTCGCGACGATCGGCAGATCGAACAGATCGGCGCCCGACGGGCCGGCGGCGTAGTTGCGACCCAGTACGGCGTAGACGGCGAACAGCACTGCGAACAGCAGGCAGTCGCTCATCAGGTAGAGCCAGAAGCCCAGCAGCGTGCCTTGCTGCGGGTGGTGGCTGCCGTCGTCGTAGAAGACGACCGGGGCGGCGGCTGTCATGCCGGCCGGGGACAGGGTGGTTGCTCTCATGGATCAGACCTCGTCGGCTTCGTCACGCGGCCGACAGCGCGGCGGTGCGCGCGTCTTCGCTGCGGGTGACCTGGTCGGCGGGGATGTGGAAGTCGCGGTCGTAATTGAAGGTGTGGGCGATGGTGGCACCCACGGTGGCCACGAAGGCCAACGCGGCGGGCAGCCACATGTGCCAGATCAGCGCGAAGCCGGTGGCCGTGGCGAGCATCGCGATCACGAAGCCGGCCGCCGTGTTCTTCGGCATGTGAATGGCCTTGAAGCCTTGCGTCGGGCGCTGGTGGCCGCGTTGCTTCATGTCGTGCCAGGCGTCGTTGTCATGCAYGATCGGCGTGAACGCGAAGTTGTAGTCGGGCGGGGGCGAGGCGGTGGCCCACTCCAGCGTGCGGGCACCCCAGAGGTCGCCGGTCGTGTCGCGCAGTTGCTCGCGACGCAGGATGCTGACGGCGATCTGGACCAGGAACGCGGCAATGCCGAAGGCGACGATCACCGCGCCGATGGCGGCGATGACGAACCAGATCTGCAGCGACGGGTCGTCGAAGTGGTTCATGCGGCGCGTGATGCCCATCAGGCCGAGCACGTACAGCGGCGTGAAGGCGACCCAGAAGCCGACGAACCAGCACCAGAACGAGACCTTGCCCCAGAACGCGTCGAGCCGGAAGCCGAAGGCCTTGGGGAACCAGTAGTTGATGCCGGCGAAGGCGCCGAACACCACGCCGCCGATGATCACGTTGTGGAAGTGCGCGATCAGGAACAGGCTGTTGTGCAGCACGAAGTCGGCGGCCGGCACGGCGAGCAGCACGCCGGTCATRCCGCCGACGGTGAAGGTGACCATGAAGCCAATGGTCCACAGCATCGGCACCTCGAACTTGATCCGGCCGCGGTACATCGTGAACAGCCAGTTGAAGATCTTCGCGCCCGTCGGGATCGAGATGATCATCGTCGTGATGCCGAAGAACGAGTTGACGCTGGCGCCGGAGCCCATCGTGAAGAAGTGGTGCAGCCACACCAGGTACGACAGGATCGTGATCACGACGGTCGCATAGACCATCGACGCGTAGCCGAACAGGCGTTTCTGGCTGAAGGTGGAGACGACCTCGGAGAAGATGCCGAACACCGGCAGCACCAGGATGTAGACCTCAGGGTGGCCCCAGATCCAGATCAGGTTCACGTACAGCATCGCGTTGCCGCCGAGGTCGTTCGTAAAGAACGCGGTGCCTAGGTAGCGGTCAGCCGTGAGCAGCGCCAGCGCGGCGGCCAGCACCGGGAAGGTCGCGACGATCAGCACGTTGGTGCAGAGCGAGGTCCAGGTGAAGACCGGCATCTTCATCATCGTCATGCCCGGCGCGCGCATCTTGATGATGGTCGCGATCAGGTTGACGCCCGATAGCGTGGTGCCTATGCCGGCCACTTGCAGTGACCAGAGGTAGTAGTCGACCCCCACGTCAGGGCTCGCAAGCAGGCCCGACAGCGGCGGGTAGGCCAGCCAGCCGGTGCGCGCGAACTCGCCGATGAACAGCGAGATCATCACCAGCACGGCGCCGCCGGCGGTCATCCAGAAGCTGAAGTTGTTCAGGAACGGGAAGGCCACGTCGCGCGCGCCGATTTGCAGCGGCACCACGTAGTTCATGAAGCCCGTGACCAGCGGCATCGCCACGAAGAAGATCATGATCACGCCGTGGGCGGTGAAGACCTGGTCGTAGTGGTGCGGCGGCAGGAAGCCCGCAGCGTCACCGAAGGCCATCGCCTGCTGGGCGCGCATCATCAGCGCATCGGCAAAGCCGCGCAGCAGCATCACGACACCGAGCACGATGTACATGATGCCGATCTTCTTGTGGTCGATGCTGGTGATCCAGTCGCGCCACAGCGGGCCCCAGAGGCGGAACTTGGTCAGCGCTGCCAGCATGGCCAGGCCGCCGAGCGCGACCATGGCAAAGGTGGCCACGAGGATGGGCTCGTGGTAGGGCACGGCCTCCAGGCTGAGGCGGCCGAAGATCAGGGTGCTCAAGTCGGTGGACATCGGGGCTCTCGTGCTGGCGTGCCATGGGCCCCGCCGGCGAAACGGGGTCAGGGCTTGGCGGTAGGGGCAGACGTGCCCAGCAGGTTGGTCGGCGTGCACAGGCCGGCGACGACGGTGCGTTCGGTGGCGCCGGCTTCGTTGCGCCAGGGCTGGCGCAGCAGGCCCGGGATGCCGGCCTTGCCGGTGCCTCCGGTGGCGTCGATCGCCATCATCTGGTTCAGGCACATCTTCTGGCCGTCAACGCAGCGGTTGACGATGGCACCGTACAGGCCCGCCTCGACGCTGGCGTAACGCTGCACCGGCACGCGTTCGCTGGGTTGTTCGAGCTGCTGGTAGACCTTGCCGTCCAGCTTGCTGCCTTGCTTCTGGTTGGTCGCGACCCACTGCGCGAAGTCTGCGTCCGACAGGCCGAGGAAGCGGAAGCGCATGCCCGAGAAACCGGCGCCGCTGTAGTTGGCCGACAGGCCTTCGTAGTCGCCGGCCTTGTTGATGACGGCGTGCAGCTTGGTCTCCATGCCCGGCATTGCGTAGACCATGCCGGCCAGGGCCGGCACGTAGAACGCGTTCATCACGCTCGACGAGGTGATGCGGAACTGGATCGGCCGGTCGACCGGCGCGGCCAGTTCGTTGACGGTCGCGATGCCCTGCTCGGGGTAAAGGAAGAGCCACTTCCAGTCGAGCGCAACCACTTCGACGACCAGCGGCTTGACGTCGGCCGCAACGGGGCGCTGCGCGTCGATGCGGTCCAGCGGCCGGTACGGGTCGAGCTTGTGGGTGCTGATCCAGGTGATCGCCCCCAGCGCGATGATGATCAGCAGCGGCGCGCCCCAGATGATCAGCTCGAGCCGGGTCGAGTGGTCCCAGTCGGGCGAGTAGGTGGCCTCGGTGTTCGATTGGCGGTAACGCCAGGCGAAGACAAACGTCAGCGCGATCACGGGTACGATGATCAGCAGCATCAGCAGCGTCGAGGTGACGATGAGTTGGGCCTGTTGGGCGGCAATGTCGCCATGGGGCTTCATCACCACCATGTCGCAGCCGGTGAGGCCCAGTGCGAGGCCGGTCAGCCCGAGGCGGGCCGCCAGACTGCTGGAAAGAAAGCGAAGCAGGTTCATCAGGGTTACCGAGCGCGCGGGAAAACGCCAGTTGCGCAGCGAGCCGGAATCTATCCTGATTGATCCAAATCAACGATTGGACAATTTGTCCCAGGCCCCGTGACCCAGCCGTTTGCCACCCCTTCTTCCGCCGCCGTGCTGCCAACTTTTCACGCTGCTGCCACGTCCCCGCCTGGTTCTTCCGGCCCTGCCGATACCGATGTCGCCCCGGGTGACATCGCCGTCGGCGTGGTGATCGGGCGAGCGTCGGAATATTTCGACTTCTTCGTCTACGGCATCGCGTCGGTGCTGGTCTTTCCGTCGGTGTTCTTCCCGTTCGCCAGCCGGCTGCAGGGCACGCTGTACGCGTTCGCGCTGTTCGCCGTTGCCTTCGTCGTGCGACCGGTGGGCACGGTGGTCAGCATGCAGATCCAGCGCCGATTCGGCCGCAGCGCCAAGCTGACGGTGTCGCTGTTCCTGCTGGGCAGCTCGACGGTGGGCATGGCGTTGTTGCCGGGCTACGAACAGGCCGGGTCGGCGGCGATTGCGCTGCTCATGCTGTGCCGCGTCGGCCAGGGCCTGGCCTTGGGTGGCTCGTGGGACGGCTTGCCTTCGCTGCTGGCGCTGAATGCGCCGGAAGATCGCCGCGGCTGGTACGCGATGCTGGGCCAGCTGGGTGCCCCGATCGGCTTCTTCGTCGCCTGTGGTGTGTTCGCCTACCTGTGGGCCAACCTGTCGTCGCCGGACTTCCTGACCTGGGGCTGGCGCTACCCGTTCTTCGCCGCCTTTGCGATCAACGTGGTGGCCTTGTTCGCCCGCCTGCGCCTGGTCGTGACGCACGAGTACGAGCGCCAGCTCGAACGGCATGAGCTGGACCCGTGCGACGTCGGCGAGCTGTTCGCGGAGCAAGGCCACAACGTGGTGATCGGCGCCTTCGCCGCGATGGCCAGCTATGCGCTGTTCCACCTGGTCACGGTGTTCCCGCTGTCGTGGATCATGTTGTATTCGGAGCAGTCGGTCGGCCAGTTCATGGCGGTGGAATTGGTGGGCGCCTTGCTAGCGGCCGCGGCGATGCCGCTGTCCGGCTGGATGGCCGACCGCATCGGCCGCCGCCGCACGCTGGGCGGCGTGGCGGTGTTGATCGCGGCCTTCAGCCTGGTCACGCCTGCCCTGCTGGGCGGCGGCATTGCCGGCGAGGACACCTTCATCCTGATCGGCTTCGTGCTGCTGGGCTTGTCGTACGGCCAGGCGGCGGGCGCGGTGACCTCGAACTTCCTGCCACAGTTCCGCTACACCGGCGCCGCGCTGTCGGCCGATTTGGCGTGGCTGGTGGGTGCAGCCTTCGCGCCGCTGGTGGCGCTGGGCCTGGGCGCCAAGTTCGGCCTGATCGCGGTCAGCCTGTACCTGCTGTCGGGCGCCGCCTGCACGTTGCTCGCGCTGCGCGCGAACAAGGCGCTGTCGGCCGTTCGCGATTGATCGGCTGAGGCGCGCGGCCAGCGCTCGGCCGCTCCGAAGCGGCCGCGCCACCCTCTCGGAGGGTGGCTGCGGTACTCCGCAGCCGGGTGTCCCAGTTACTGGGGCAGCGGCGCCAATCCGTGGCGCGCGCGAGCCCGGGCGCAGGCCGCGCCACCACGGCCCAGTGGCGCGATCATGCCGAACTCCCGGCAAGGCCCCGGGCGCCACTCGTAGATGCCGCAGCGTGCGTCGACGCCAACCTTTCCTGTGAGCGCGGCGCAGCGCGGCTGCGCATGGTCGGTGCCGCGCATCCGGCAGGTTTGGCCGGCCACGTCCACCGCCAATCCATCGGGCACTGGGCCGCCTTCACTCATCAACTCCGCCCGCGCGAAGTCGACCCGGAAGCTGGCGCAGCAGGCGCCGCAGCGCACGCAGGGGTTGTCGCTCATTCAGCCTCCGGCTCGGCCGCGCGCACCACGGTGACGCTGCAGTCCGATTCGGCCACCACCTGCGACGACACGCTGCCCAGGTAGCGCCGCAGCGCCGAGTTGCCGCGCGCGCCCATCACGATGTGGTCGATGTGGTTGCGGCGCGCGAAATCGACGATCGCGGTCGCCGGATCGGGGGCCTCGAGCACATGGAAGGTCAGCCGGCCATCGTCGAGGTTCAGCGCCTTGCTGATCGGGCGTGCCCAGTGCTTCAGGCCGATCAGCCCCTTCACGTGCAGGCTCTGGCCATGCTCGTCGGTCAGCTCGTCCATGCCGATGCGGGCGGTGCGCATCACGCTGACGCAGGCCAGCCGCGCGCCGGGCTCGGTCAAGACGATGYGGCGCACGGTTTCGCGCAGTTCGTCCAACAGGTGGGTGCTGGCAGTTTCCACGTCGACAGCGGCGAGGATGATCGGGCTCTTCTTGACCAACTCGGCGGCGCTCAGCGGCAGTCGGGCGTCGGGCTCAGCGCCGAGCGCGAAGAACCAGCGCTTGAAGCGCTTGAAGGCGCTGCTGCGCTGCAGCTTGTCGGCACGTTTGGTCAGCGGCACCTGTGTCGGATCCTGCAGCGCCAGGCCCAGCTGCGCGGCGCTCTGGTAGCGCTGCTCGGGCTTGACCTCCAGGCACTTCAGGATCACCTCTTGCAGCCAGGGCGGGCAATCGGCGCGCAGCGCGCGCGGTGGCACTGGGTCGACATAGAGTCGGCGGCGCAGCCCTTGCACCGAATCGGGCGCCCCGAAGGGCCGTTCGCCGGTGGTGAAGTGGTAGAGCATCACGCCTAGCGCGAAGAGATCGCTGCGCGGATCGTTGCGCACGAACTGCACCTGCTCAGGCGACATGTAGGGCCCGGTGCCCATCGGCAGTGTGAACTCTTCGTCCAGCAGGTCGGGCAGGTGGTCGTGGCGCGACAGACCGAAGTCGATCAGCACGGCAGTGCCATCGGGCCGGAACAGGATGTTGCTGGGCTTGATGTCCAGGTGCACCACGTGCTGGCGGTGCAGCTCGTGCAGCGCCGTGGCCACGCGCGAGCCGATCTCGACCACCTCGTCCAGCGCCAGCGGCGCGTCGTCCAGCCGGGGCCGCAGTGAAGGGCCTGGGATGTGCTCCATCACGATGTAGGGCYGGCGCGTGAAGTCGCCCTTGGCGATGAACTTCGGCACGTGCGGGCCGCTGAGCATCGGCATGATCATCCGCTCGACCTCGAAGCCGACGATGCTGGCCGGGTCCTCGCCGCCTTTGATGCGCGGCACCTTCATGATCAGTGGCATCTCGCAGGCGGCGTCCGGTGCGCCATCGGGCAACAGCCGCGTCACGCGCCACAGCGTGGCCATGCCGCCCTGGTGCAGCGACTCTTCGAGGCGGAAGTGGTCGACCACCTGGCCAACGGCCAGCGGCGGGCGCGGCCCGGTCGGGGCCAGCGGATCCTTACTCTCCATGCGCCAGGCGGTCGGCCAGTCCGGCGGRCAGGCCGGCATGGCGAATCTTGTCGGCGGCCGTTTCGTGGTCGTAAGGCACGCGATGGAAGGTGAGCATTTGCTCCGCGATGTCGAACATCGCATAACAGGCGGCCGGGTTGCCGTCGCGCGGCTGGCCCGCCGAGCCGGGGATCACCAGCCATTGGCGGTGCGACGGCACCGGGATCGGCACGCCCGGCGTCGGCACGAAGTCGCCTGCCTTGCCGGTGCTCGACAGGTGGAACAGCTTGGGCTCGTGCATGTGGCCGCAGAAGGTGTAGTGGCACGGCGTCGAGTGCAGGCTGCGCACCGCCTCGATGCGGCTCTGGATGTAGTCCCACTCGGCCGGTGCATAGGCGTTGGCGTGCACGAACAGCATGTCGCCGTCGGTTTGCGCCAGCGGCAGGCTTTCCAGAAAGCCCAGCTGGTTCGGGCTCAACTGCGCATGCGTCCATTCGATGACGCGCCGTGCGTCCAGCCGCATGTGGGGCGATGGGCCTTTGGTGGCGCCGGCGTCGTGGTTGCCGCCGACGGCGATCGCACCTTGCTCGACATAGCCCATCACGGTGTCGACGACCCAGCCTGGGTCGGCGCCGTAGCCGACGTAATCACCCAGGAAGGCATAACGCTCAGCCCCCTGGGTGCGGGCATCGTCCAGCACCGATTGAACCGCCTCGCGATTGGCGTGCAGGTCGGTGATCAGTGCGAGTTTCATGGTGCTTGGATTGTCTCCCTGGCCACGATGATGGCGTGGTGGGCTGACAACTGCCTGATCCGGCGTTGGTGCCATCTGGCGCGATGGCAAGTGCTCACCTGTGGGGTGAGCGCCAGTTGATTCACTGGGGCACAAGCCGTGCCATGGTGCATGCGATTTTGGCTACGGCCCGCGGCCTGAAGGCCGCTTCACGTCCGCAAGCGGACATGAGCCTGCGCCGAAACAGGATGCTGGCCCTGAAGGGCCACCGGCTTGGCCTTCAGCCAATCCGGCCGAGCAGAAGGTACTCCATGAGTGCCTTCTGCACGTGCATCCTGTTTTCAGCCTCGTCCCACACCACCGACTGCGGACCGTCGATGACGTCGCCCGAGACCTCTTCGCCGCGGTGGGCCGGCAGGCAGTGCATGAACAAGGCGTCGGGCTGGGCGACGGCCATCATTTCGGCGTCGACGCACCAGTCGGCGAAGGCCTTCAGGCGGGCCTCGTTCTCGGCCTCGTAGCCCATGCTGGTCCAGACGTCGGTGGTGACCAGGTGCGCGCCGCGGCAGGCTTCGAGCGGATCCTTGAAGACCTTGAAGCAGCTGGTGTCGCTGATGCCGGCGACCTTCTGGTCGACCTCGTAGCCGCTGGGCGTGCTGAGGTGCAGCTTGAAGCCCAGGATCTCGGCCGCCTGCAGCCAAGTGTTGGCCATGTTGTTGCCGTCACCGACCCAGGCCACGACCTTGCCTTTCAGGCTCTCCATGTCGTAGCCC
>NZ_JBFUGE010000100.1:0-15972 GCF_056403075.1 Ideonella sp. P3_A4
GCCTTGGGAGTGCTGGCCTTGAGCCTGCTGCTGGGCACGCCGGTGCTGGCCTTGCTGGGCGGCCTGGGGGCGGCACTGGCCTTGGGCTTGCGCCACGGTGCTGCGCTGGTGGTGCTGCTGGTGTTGCCATTGGCACTGCCCACGTTGGTGTTCGGCAGCGGCGCAGTGTTGGCGGCGCTGAATGGCGAGCCGGTGGACGCAGCGCTGTCTCTGCAGGCCGCGTTGCTGATCTTGACCGCGCTGGGCGCACCGCGCGTCACCGCCGCGGCCTTGCGCATCGCGCTGGCCTGAGGATTGCGCCGATGCGCCGCGCAACGCTTCCGCCCCATGCCACTGCCGCGACGCCGCCCGCGCGCTGGACCCGCTTTGCCTCGCCAGCCCGCTTCGAGACGCTGGCCGCGAGCCTCGCCCGTGGCTGCTGGGTGATGGCCTTGCTGGCTGGTCTGGCCGGGTTGTACGTCGGCTTCATCGTCGCGCCCACGGATGCAACGCAGGGCGAGGTCTACCGCATCCTCTTCGTTCACGTGCCTGCGGCTTGGATGTCGATGCTGTGCTACCTCGCGATCGCCTTCTGGGCCGTCGTCGGCTGGGTGATGAAGCTGCGCATGGCCTCTCGGCTCGCGCGGGCATTGGCGCCATCGGGCGCGCTGTACACCGCGCTTGCGTTATGGACCGGCGCGCTATGGGGCCAGCCGACCTGGGGCACCTGGTGGGTGTGGGATGCGCGGCTGACCTCCGAGCTGATCTTGCTGCTGCTGTACCTCGGCTACATCGCGCTGGTCGAGTCGATCGACGACGACCGCCGCGCCGCGCAGGCCGGTGCGCTGCTGGCCTTGGTCGGTGCGCTGAACGTGCCCGTCATCTACTTCTCGGTGCGCTGGTGGAACACGCTGCATCAGGGTGCGTCGATCAGCCTGACCAGTGCGCCAAGCATGGCGCAGACGATGCTGCTCGCGCTGGGCCTGATGACGATCGCGTTCTGGGCCCACGCGATCGCGGCGACGTTGACGCGCGCGCGGGCGCTGAGCTGGGAGCAAGAGCCCGAAGCGCTGGTCGCGGTGAAGGTGAGCTCGTGAACGACCACAGCCTGTTCGTCTGGGTGGCCTGCGCGCCGGCGTTGGTGTTGCTGGTTGTCGAGGCGGTGGGCGTGTGCCTGCGCCTGCGCCGCGCCCGCGCGGCGGCGGTGGCCGCAGTGGCCAAGGAGTGGGCGCGCGAATGAGTCCGCGTCGACAGCGTCTGGCCTGGGTCGCCGGCGTACTGATCGCGTTGGCCGCGGCCGGCGCGCTGGTGCTGAACGCGTTCCGAAGCAATCTGGTGTTCTTCTTCACGCCGACGCAGGTGGCGCAGGGCGATGCGCCGGTGCAGCGTGCGTTCCGGCTCGGGGGGCTGGTACGTGAAGGCAGCCTGGTGCGCGACGGCCTGGTAGTGCGTTTCATCGTCACCGATCTGCAACGCGATGTCCCGGTGAGCTACGAAGGTGTGCTGCCGGATCTGTTCAAAGCCRGCAAAGGCGTGGTCGCGCAGGGCCAGCTCGGGCCGGACGGCGTGTTCGTCGCGCGCGAGGTGCTGGCCAAGCACGACGAGAACTACATGCCGCCCGAAGCGGCCGATGCCTTGCGGCGCGCGGCCAGCGCGTCTGACCCCCAGGCCGCGCCGACCTTGGTGGGACCGGGCCGATGATCCCGACGCTGGGTCATGGGGCGCTGGTCATAGCGCTGGTGGTGGCGCTCGTGCAGAGCGCGCTGGGACTGGCCGGCGCCGCCCGCACCAACGAGAGCTGGATGGCCTGGACGCGGCGGCTGACGACTGCGCAAGCGCTGCTGGTGGCGGCCGCCTTCGTCGCACTGGCCACCAGCTTCGTGCAGCACGACTTCTCGGTGTACTACGTGGCCGCACATTCGAACAGCCAGCTGCCATTGGCCTATCGGCTGGCCGCCGTCTGGGGTGGCCACGAGGGCTCGCTGCTGCTGTGGGTGTTGATGCTGGTGGGCTGGATGCAGGCGGTGGCCTGGCGCAGCCGCGGTCTACCGCCGGTGTTTGTGGCGCGCGTGCTGGCGGTGATGTCGCTGCTCAGCGCGGGTTTCGTGCTCTTCATGCTGGCCACCTCGAACCCGTTTGAGAGATTGCTGCCGCCGGTGCGCGAAGGGCGCGACCTGAACCCGCTGCTGCAAGACCCCGGCATGGTGCTGCACCCTCCCATGCTCTACATGGGCTATGTCGGCTTCTCGGTGGCGTTCTCGTTCGCGCTGGCGGCATTGATGGGCGGCAAGCTCGACGCCGCGTGGGCACGTTGGACTCGGCCGTGGACGGTGTCGGCCTGGGTCTTCCTGACGCTCGGCATCGCGCTTGGCAGTGCCTGGGCTTACAACGAGCTGGGCTGGGGCGGCTGGTGGTTCTGGGACCCTGTCGAGAACGCGTCGTTCATGCCCTGGCTCGCCGGCACCGCGCTCGTGCACTCGCTGGCGGTGAGTGAGAAGCGCGGCGCCTTCAAGGCCTGGACACTGCTGCTCGCGCTGCTGGCGTTTTCGTTGTCGCTGCTCGGCACCTTCCTCGTCCGCTCGGGTGTGCTGTCGTCAGTGCACGCGTTCGCCAACGACCCGAAGCGCGGCCTGTTCATCCTGGTCTTCCTGGCGCTGGTGATCGGTGGCTCTCTGGCGCTGTATGCGGCGCGCGCTGGCGCGGTCGGCCTGGGCCAGCGCTTTGGCAACGTGTCGCGCGAGTCAGCGCTGCTGCTGAACAACCTGCTGCTGGTCGTGGCCACCGGCTCGGTGCTGCTGGGCACGCTGTACCCGCTGTTCCTGGACGCACTGGGCCTGGGCAAGGTCTCGGTCGGGCCGCCCTACTTCGACAGTGTGTTCCGCTGGTTGATGGCACCGCTGCTGCTGTTGCTGGGCGCCGGGCCCTTGCTGCGCTGGAAGGACGATGCGCTCGGCACGCTGGTGCGGCGGCTGCGCTGGTCATTGACGGCAGCGCTGCTGGTGTTGGCGCTGGCCTGGACGTTCGGCGGCGCTGCGTCGGCCTGGTCTTGCATCGGCTACGCGCTGGCCGGCTGGGCGCTGGGTGGCGTGCTGGAAGACTTGGCAAGCTGGCGCTCGAACTGGCGCCAGCTGACCCGTGCGCAGTGGGGCATGTGGCTGGCCCACGCCGGCGTCGCCGCCTTCGTGCTGGGCGTGACCACGGTGCAGACGCACGAGAGCAGCCGCGACCTGCGCATGCAAGCGGGCGACACGGTCGCGCTGGCCGGCTACGACTTCCGCTTCGTCGACGCGGCCGCGGTGGCAGGCCCTAACTACGCTGCTGCACGGGGCAGGGTCGAGGTCAGCCGGGCCGGGCAACCGGTGACGACGCTGTGGCCGGAAAAGCGCGTCTACCGCGTGCAGCGCAACCCAATGACCGAAGCGGCGATCGACAGCAACCCGGCTCGTGATCTGTATGTGTCACTCGGCGAGTTGTTGCCCGACGGCAGCTGGACGGTGCGGGTGCAGCACAAGCCGCTGGTGATCTGGATCTGGCTGGGCTGCTTGATCATGGCGCTGGGCGGGGCGTTGGCTGCGAGCGACCGGCGCTACCACCGGCGCGAAGGGCGCGAGAGGCGGCCATGACACGTTGGCTGATCCCGCTCGTGCTGTTCGGCGCGCTGCTGTTCTTTCTGGTGCGGGGGCTGAACCTGAACCCACGCGAAGTGCCTTCGCCACTGATCGACCGGCCAGCGCCAGCGTTCGCGATGCCTACGCTGGCCGACCCGGCGCGCGTAGTTCGGCGCGAAGAGCTGCTCGGCCGGGTCTGGCTGCTCAACGTCTGGGCCTCGTGGTGCGGCCCCTGCCGCACCGAGCACCCGCAGTGGCTGCAATTGGCGCAGCGTCAACCCGGCGTCACGCTGATCGGGCTGAACTACAAGGACGAGCGCGACGCGGCCACCGCCTGGTTGCAGGACTTGGGCAACCCCTACGCCGACTCGCTGTTCGACCCGCAGGGCCAGCTGGGCCTGGACTACGGCGTCTACGGCGTGCCCGAAACCTTCGTCATCGACCGCGACGGCATCGTGCGCTACAAGCACGTCGGGCCGCTGACCCCGGCGGTGATTCACGAGCAGATCGAGCCGGTGCTGAAACGGCTGGGGGCCTGACGCGATGCTGAAGCGCATGCTGCTGCTTGGCGCGTGGTTGGTCGTCCACGCCGCGTGGGCCCAGACCGTGCCGGTCCCGTCGAACGACGCCGCGTTGGACGCGCACGTACAAGCCCTGGCGGCTCAGCTGCGCTGCGTGGTCTGCCAGAACGAATCGGTCGCCGATTCACAAGCGCCGCTGGCCGCCGACCTGCGCGAGCAGATCCGCCGCCAGCTGCGCGAAGGCGGCAGCGACGAGCAGATCCGCGCCTACATGACCGATCGCTACGGCGACTTCGTGCTGTACGAGCCACCACTGTCGGAGCGCACGCTGTTGTTGTGGTGGGGGCCGGCGCTGATGCTGGCTATTGGTGGGCTGGCGTTATGGGGTGCGCTTCGGCGCCGCAGCCGTCTCACCGACGACGCCTTCGAGCCCGACGAAAACGTCCAATAAAAAAGGCCCCGAAGGGCCTTTTGGATCACGGGGCGATGCGGAAGATCAGCCCGCCGCCACCGCGTTGCGCAAGCGGATGTGCAGCTCGCGCAGCTGCTTCTCGTCGACTGCGCTCGGTGCGCCGGTCAGCAGGCACTGGGCGCGTTGGGTCTTCGGGAAGGCGATCACGTCGCGGATCGAATCGGCCTTGGTCATCATCGTGACGATGCGGTCCAGGCCAAAAGCCAGGCCACCGTGCGGCGGCGCGCCGTACTGCAGCGCGTCGAGCAGGAAGCCGAACTTCTGCTGGGCTTCTTCCGGGCCGATCTTCAGCGCACCGAAGACCTTGCTCTRCACTTCGGCGCGGTGGATACGCACCGAGCCGCCGCCGAGCTCCCAGCCGTTCAGCACCATGTCGTAGGCCTTGGCGATGCAGGCACCGGGGTCGGTGTCCATCAGGTCTTCGTGGCCGTCCTTCGGCGCGGTGAACGGGTGGTGCACCGCGTTCCAGCGGTCTTCCCCTTCGTCGTGCTCGAACATCGGGAAGTCGACCACCCACAGCGGTGCCCACTTGTCTTCGAACAGGCCGCGGGTGCGGCCGAATTCGCTGTGGCCGACCTTCACGCGCAGCGCGCCGATCGCGTCGTTGACCACCTTGGCCTTGTCGGCGCCGAAGAAGATCAGGTCGCCGTTGCAGGCGCCAGTGCGCGCGATGATCTCGGCCAGCGCCGCATCGTGCAGGTTCTTCACCACCGGCGATTGCAGGCCTTCGCGGCCCTTGGCCACGTCGTTGACCTTGATCCAGGCCAGGCCCTTGGCGCCGTAGATCTTGACGAACTCGGTGTAGCCGTCGATCTCGCCGCGGCTCATCTCGCCGCCGCCGGGCACCTTCAGTGCGACGACGCGGCCGCCCTTGGTCGTCGCCGGGGTCGAGAAGACCTTGAAGTCGACGTCCTTCATCACGTCGGTCAGCTCGGTGAACTTGAGCTTGACGCGCAGGTCGGGCTTGTCGGAGCCGAACTGGTGCATCGCGTCGGCGTAGGTCATCACCGGGTAACCMGGCAGGTCGACACCGATGGTGTTGCGGAACACCGTGCGGATCATCCCTTCGAACATGCCGCGGATCTCTTCCTCGTTCAGGAACGAGGTCTCGATGTCGATCTGCGTGAACTCGGGCTGGCGATCGGCGCGCAGGTCTTCGTCGCGGAAGCACTTGGTGATCTGGTAGTAGCGGTCGAAGCCGGCCACCATCAGCAGCTGCTTGAACAGCTGCGGCGACTGCGGCAGCGCGAAGAAGTGGCCGTCGTGCACGCGGCTGGGCACCAGGTAGTCGCGCGCGCCTTCGGGCGTCGACTTGGTCAGCATCGGGGTTTCGATGTCGACGAAGCCGTTCGCGTCGAGGAACTTGCGCACTTCCATCGCCACGCGGTAGCGCAGCATCAGGTTCTTCTGCATCTGCGGGCGGCGCAGGTCCAGCACGCGGTGCGTCAGGCGCGTGGTTTCCGACAGGTTCTCGTCGTCGAGCTGGAACGGCGGCGTGACCRACGGGTTCAGCACCTCGAGCTCATGGCACAGCACCTCGACCTTGCCGCTGGCGAGGTTGGTGTTCTCTTTGTCGGCTGGGCGGGCGCGGACCAGGCCGACGACCTTCAGGCAGAACTCGTTGCGCACGCCTTCGGCCGTCTTGAACATCTCGGGCCGGTCGGGGTCGCAGACGATCTGCACATGGCCTTCGCGGTCACGCAGTTCGATGAAGATCACGCCGCCATGGTCGCGGCGACGGTGGGCCCAACCCATCAGGGTCACGGTCTGGCCCATCAGCGCTTCGCTGACCAGGCCGCAGTAGGTGGTTCTCATGGATGCACTCCGGTGCTTCTTGGTGTCTGTTGGCGCGCCCGCGGAAAAGGAGCGTCGGCGCGCGAAGGGATGCGGTGGAATCCGCGATTGGAGGCTGTCGGGGCGGGGTGGTCAACCCTCAGGACTGAGCGCCGGACGCGGCGGCTGCTCAGCCCGCCCGATTGGGGTCGGCCCCCTCCGGCACGGGCACCAGGCCGGCCGGGGGCGTGTGCGGCGGTGGCACCACCACGCCCATCGAGATGATGTACTTCAAGGCCTCGTCGACGCTCATGTCCAGCGCATGGATGGCCGTGCGCGGCATCATCACGAAGAAGCCCGAAGTCGGGTTCGGCGTCGTCGGCACGTACAGGCTGACGTGATCACCGTTCAGCTTGTTGGCCACCTCGCCACCGGGCTTGCCGGTGACGAAAGCGATCGTCCACGAGCCGGCGTGCGGGTACTGCACCAGCACCGCCTCGCGAAAGGCGTTGCCGTTGCTGGAAAACAGCGTGTCAGAGACCTGCTTGACCGAGCTGTAGATCGACCGGACGATGGGGATGCGGTTCATCAGCGCATCCCACTGTTTCAGCCACCACTGGCCGAACAGGTTGGTGACGAAGACCCCGGTGATGAGCATCAGTGTGATCATCACCACCACGCCCAGGCCCGGCCACTGGCCCAGCGCCTGCAGCGACTCGGCGGCGGCCACGGGCAGCACCGCCTGCGCAAAGCGCAGGAAACCCTTGAACATGCCGTCCAGCAGCCCCTGGACCCATAGCAACACCCAGATGGTGATGGCCAGGGGCAGCCAGGTCAGCAGGCCGGCAATGAGGTATTTTTTCAAGAGGTGGTCCGGGCGGCCGGCGGCTCAGTGGCAGGCGCAGGAGCCGCCGCAGGGCGTGCTGCCGCTGCTGGCCGCGTCTGACTTGCCGGTGTCGGAGGCCGGCGCACTGTCGCCGCTGGGGGCGGCGGGCGTGTCGGTCTTGGCGGCCGGGGCCGCAGCGCCACTGCTGCCGCCGCCGCGGAAGTCGGTGGCGTACCAGCCCGTGCCCTTGAGCTGGAAACCAGCCGCAGTGACCTGTTTCGCAAACTGCTCGGCCCCGCAGGCCGGGCATTGCGTCAGCGGCGCGTCGGACAGCTTTTGCAGCACATCACGCGAATGGCCGCAGGCCGCGCAGCGATAAGCGTAGATCGGCATGGCTAAATACTTGATTCAAAAGAATAACTCTCGATTATACGGGCCAACCCTCGGCCAGCCGGCTGGCTTTTGGCATGCGCCAACGATGACGGCCAGCGGTCCACCGCCAACAGCGTCGGCGCGTTGCCATCTCGTCCCCGAGCTCGACCCTAGAWTTTGTCGGTGGGTCGACCCGCGCCGAAGGCGCCACGACCGGTTGTTTGACAAGGAGATCAACGTGACAAATGCTTTGACGCGCATGGCACGGGCCGCAGCCTGGCCCGCCACCCTGGCCCTGTGCTTCCTCGCCKCCGGCACCGGCGCGGCCCGTGCCGCGGACGAGCCCAAGGTGCTGAACATCTACAACTGGTCTGACTACATCGCCGACGACACGCTGAAGAATTTCGAGAAAGAAACCGGCATCAAGGTCCACTACGACAACTACGACAACAACGAGATCCTTCACGCCAAGCTGGTGGCGGGCAAGACCGGCTACGACATCGTCGTGCCCAGTGCGCATTTCGCCAAGCAACAGATCGAAGCCGGCTTCTTCCAGAAGCTGGATCGCTCACAGCTGAGCAACTGGAACAACCTCGATCCCGAGCTGCTCAAACAAATGGCCAACGTCGACCCGGGCAACCAGTACCTCGTTGACTGGCTGTGGGGTTTCGTGACGGTCGGCATCAACGTGGACAAGGTCAAGAAGGCCCTGGGCGACCTGCCGATGCCGGAGAACGCCTGGTCGCTGATCTTTGACCCCACCTATGCGTCCAAGCTCAAGAGCTGCGGCGTCAGCTGGCTGGATTCGGCCTCTGAAGTGCTGCCCGTGGCCATGATCTACGCCGGCAAGAGCGGCTACAGCCGCACGGCGGCAGACTACGAGGCGGCCGGCAATGTGATGATGAAGGTGCGACCCTACGTCACGCGCTTTTCTTCTTCGGGCTACATCCAGGAAATGGCGGCCGGCTCGCTGTGCGCGGTGATGGGCTATTCGGGCGACATCAACATCGCACGTGCAAGGGCGATCGAAACCAAGAACGGTGTCCACCTGGAGGCGCTGATTCCGCCCAAGGGGTCCACCCTGTTCTTCGACTCGATGGCAGTTCCGGTCGATGCCCCGCACCCGAAGAACGCCCACCTGTTCATCAACTACATCCTGCGGCCCGAGGTCCACGCCTCGCTGACCAACAAGGTCTTCTACGCGAACCCGAACAAGGCGTCGCTCAAGTTGGTGAACAAGAACGTGGCCGAGAACAAGTCGGTCTTTCTCGACGCCGCCGACATGGCCAAGATGACGCCTCCGGACAGCGTGCCGCAGGACGTTCGGCGCGTTCAGACGCGTATCTTCACGCGCTTCAAGTCGGGCCGCTGAGCGCCCCGGACGCGCGGTGCCGACCTTGGCGTCGGCACTGCGCTCAACCCCACCAGAAGCGCTGCGCAAGCAGGCGCGTCGCCAGCACCCCCACCAGAAAGCCGATGGCGCCCCAGCCAATGCCCGCCAACAGCCGGTTGGTGCGGCGTTGCTCGCGCAGCAGGTCAGCCAGCAGCGCGCTGTTGTCGTTCTGCTGAGGGGCGGCGCTGCGGGCCAGTGCGTCATGAAGCAGGCGCGGAAGCTCGGGCAGCAACTTGGCGTAGTGCGGCGCCTCGTCCTGGAGTCGGCGCCACAGCGCACGCGGGCCGACCTGCTCGTCCATCCAGCGCTCTAGAAAAGGCTTGGCGGTCGTCCAMAGGTCCAGGTCGGGATCGAGCTGGCGGCCCAGGCCCTCGACATTGAGCAGCGTCTTTTGCAGCAGCACCAGCTGCGGCTGAATCTCGACATTGAAACGGCGCGAGGTCTGGAACAGCCGCATCAGCACCTGGCCGAGCGAGATTTCTTTCAACGGCCGGTCGAACTGCGGCTCGCAGACCGCGCGGATCGCGCCTTCGAGAGAGTCGATCCGCGTGTTCGGCGGCACCCAGCCCGATTCGACGTGCAACTCGGCCACGCGCTTGTAGTCGCGCCGGAAGAAGGCGATGAAGTTCTGCGCCAGGTACTCTTTGTCGGCGTCGGTCAGCGTGCCGATGATGCCGAAATCCAGCGCGATGTAGCGGCCGAAGGTGGCGGGCGCGACGCTGACCTGGATGTTGCCCGGGTGCATGTCGGCATGGAAGAAGCCGTCGCGAAAGACCTGGGTGAAGAAGATCGTGACGCCGTCGCGGGCCAGCTTCTTGATGTCGACGCCGGCCTCGCGCAGCCGGCTCACCTGGCTGACAGGCAGGCCCTTCATTCGCTCCATCACGCAGACGTTGCGACTGCACAGGTCCCAGTGCATCTCGGGCACCAGGATCAGCGGCAGGTCGGCCATGTTGCGCCGTAACTGGGCCGCGTTCGCCGCCTCGCGCACCAGGTCGAGCTCGTCGTGCAGGTAGACGTCGAACTCGGACACCACCTCGCGCGGGCGCAGCCGCCGGCCGTCCGCCGAGATGCGCTCGACCCAACGCGCCAGCATGTGCAGGATCGCCAGGTCGTCATCGATCACCGCCAGCATGCCCGGCCGCAGCACCTTGACCGCCACCTCGCGGCCATCGAGCAAGGTGGCAAAGTGCACCTGCGCCACCGAGGCACTGGCGACCGGCACGTCATCGAACAGCGCGAACACAGTGTCCAGCGGGCGGCGCAGCTCAGACTCGATGATCGCCCGCGCCTGATCGGCGGGGAACGGCGGCACCCGGTCTTGCAGCTTGGCCAGTTCGTCGGCCACATCCAGCGGCAACAGATCGCGCCGGGTCGACAGCACCTGACCGAACTTGATGAAGATCGGGCCCAGGTGCTCCAGCGCCATGCGCAGACGCACCCCGCGCGGCAGGGCAAAGCTGCGGCCCAGTGTCATCACGCCGGCCAGCGCGCGGATGCGGCGCTGGCGAAAGCCCGACAGCGCCAGCTCGTCGATGCCGTAACGCAGCAACGTGATGATGATGCGGAGCAACCGCAGGACAAAGCGCATGGGGACGCGCCTCAGCCTGCGCCGGGTCTTGGCCCGGCGGCAGGCACCGTCGACGGGTCAGCGCGACGCATCAGGGCTTGCGCCAGACGCTGGCGGCGCCCTGGGCCAGCGTGCGTGCAGTCGCGGCCAGCTTGTCGCCCACCTGGGCCAGGCCACCGGCCACCAGCGGACCGAAGACACGCTCCATGTCCGCTGCGATGTCCCAGCGCACGTTGGCGACGACCCAGCTCATGTCGGACGCCAGCGCCACGTCGCCTTCGATCTGCAGCGGGGGCAACTCGCCGGTGGCGACGCGGCGCGCGGCATCCAGCGGGTGGGCAGCGTCGACGCGCAAGCGCAGATCGGCTTCAGGCTCGGGGCCACCAGCTGTCGCAGCCGCTTCGAACATGCCGGCCGGCGTGATTCGCAAGGCCAACGGCGGGGGCGGTGGCAACGGCACACGCCAGTTGTCGACCTCGATGCGCAGCACGCGGCCGGCGTGGGCTTTGAGCCGATCAGTGGCCGCCGGCGCGCTTTGCAGCACGTGGTTGGCCAGCAAGATGAAGCGGTCGGTCGCCGCGGGCAGCAGCAGCTCCGTCACAGGGTTTGCCATGGACCAGATTATGGAGCCCCCACGGCCCCTGCCGGGGCCTGCCCCCCGAGGGGGCTCGCGCAGCGGACCGGCAAAGCCGGACCCGCGCACGCCACTTGAATGAGCGGCGCTACGCGCGCTCGGTGGGGCTGCGCGGAGGTTGACGGCGGGCTGGCAAAGCCGGACCCGTGCACGCCACTCGGAGGGGGCGCTAAGCGCCCCGGGGGTCAGGGGAATTGACCTGCTTCGAAGAGGTCGGCGAAAGTGTTGGCCCCACTGACCGTGGACAGCACCGGCAATTGCAGGATCTGCTCGATCGACTTCAACTGCGCACTGTGGTCCAGCTTCACGGTACTGGCGTAGCCCTTCTTGACACCCGGCCCGACGGCAATGAACGGGATCAGGTTTGTGCTGCTGCCTTCGTCCCAGACCAGGAAGATCGCCCCCTGGTGCGCATTGACGTAGTCGATGATCGGCGGCAAGTGCTTCTTCAGCCAGTTGTCGCCCGACTGGATCTCGTTGCTGTTCGGGCAGCCCGAGTCGCCGTGCATGTCATTGCACTCGTTGGGCGTGATGAAGTTGTAGGTCGCCACACGCTCATTGACCAGGTCGTCGGCCAGCGCCTTGTAGTTCTTGTGGTGGGCCACGCAGTAGCTGTTGGTCTTCGACGGCGGGCTGCCCGACACGTCGCGGAAGAACACGAACGGGTTGTGCTTGGCTGCATAGTGGCCGTCCGATCGGATCGGGCACTTGCCGGTGGTGCTGTTCAGCCCCTCCTGGTACGACATCCAGCTGGTGCCATTGCCGGCGTTCTTGATCTGCGTCACCAGGTGCGCGGTGCTGCCGGTGCTGTTGCTGGAACTGGGGTCGCCGTCGCCGGTGAAGGTGTGGTCGGAGAACTTGTTGGTGCCGGCCTCCATCCACACGTAGTGCGGCTCGCTCGGCAGCGAGGGCAGCACGTCGCCGAAGTTCGTTGCGTAGGCGTAGTTCTCCATCAGCACGTTGTTGATGTACGGCGCATCGTGTGTGTTGCCGTAGATCTGCTTCGCGTCGTGGTTCTCGAAGGCGATCACGAAGATGACCTTGATGGCCGAGGCCAACGGGGTTGCTGACTGATCCGGTGCCTGCGCCTGCTCTTGCTCCTGAGCGAAAACGGGGCCGGCCAGTGCGGCGGTCAACGCCAGCGCGGCCGCAACGAAACGTTTTGCCATACGCAACTCTCTGAGGTTATGTAGGCTGCCGAAGCAGCGGCCGCCGGCGGCGGGTGGCCGCGATTCTGGAGCTGCCGGCCATGTGTCAACCAGCCACAAAACGTCAGGACTGTCAGCAATCGAATCCGTTGGGGTTGGCCTGTTGCCAGCGCCAGCTGTCGGCACACATCGCGTCCAGGTCGCGCCGGGTCTGCCAGCCCAGGCGCTCGCGGGCGAGCGTTGCATCGGCCCAGAATGCGGGCAGGTCACCCAGCCGGCGGTCGACGATGCGGTAAGGCACCGCACGGCCACTGGCCCGCTCGAAGGCCCGCACCAGTTCGAGCACGCTGTGGCCATGGCCTGCGCCGAGGTTCACGGTCAGTGAGTCGCGTTGGTCCAGCAGGTAGCGCAGCGCGGCCACATGGCCTTCCGCCAAATCAACCACGTGCAGGTAGTCGCGCACACCCGTGCCATCCACCGTGTCGTAGTCACCGCCAAAGACCTGAAGGACCTCGCGCCGGCCGACCGCTGCCTGGGTGACGTAGGGCATCAGGTTGTTCGGCACGCCCCGCGGGTCCTCGCCGATGCGGCCACTTTCGTKGGCGCCGACCGGGTTGAAATAGCGCAGCCAGGCGATCTTCCAGGCCGGGTCGGACGCTTCGAGGTCGCGCAGGATCTGCTCGCCGTACAGCTTGGTGCGGCCGTAGACGTTGATCGCCGACAAGGGGTGGGCCTCGTCATAGGGCAGGTACTGCGGTGTGCCATAGACCGTGGCACTGGAGCTGAAGACCATCGTCTTCACGCCGTGGCGGCGCATCGCTTCGCAGGTGGTCACCAGGCCGCCGAGATTGTTGGCGTAGTACGCCAGGGGCTGCTCGCCGGACTCTCCCACTGCCTTGAAGGCCGCGAAGTGCACCACGGCATCGATGCGGTGGCGGCTGAAGACAGCCTCCATGGCAGCCGAGTCAGCGACGCTGGCGCGCTCGAACTCGGGTGCGGTGCCGCTCAGCTCGTGCAGGCGCCTCAGCACCTCGGGCGAGCTGTTGGAGAAATCGTCGAGACCGACGACCGAGAAGCCGGCCGCTTGCAAGGCGAGCCAGGTGTGCGAACCGATGTAGCCGGTCGCGCCGGTGAGCAGAACAGTGGTCATGGGTCGGGCAGCGCCCGGCCGCAGATCAAAGTGCCGGTTCGCGCTGCAATTGTGCAGGAGGCCGGTTGGCCTCGGCCACCGCGAGGATGCGCTCGCGCAGCTCGGTCAGCATCTCGTAGCGGCGTCGGTACATCGCGCGCTTCTTCGCCGGGATGCTGTCCAGCGGGCGGGGGTTGAAACCGGTCTCGATCGCGAAGAAACCGTCGACGGTTTCGACACCACCACGGTCGCGCCAGATCTCGTCATAGTCGRCCGTCGGGATGTTCCTGTCGTAACGCGCGAACAGGCGGGCATGCCGATGGTGGCGGTAGAAGTCACTGATCGCGTAGACACGCTCGATGCCCATCGCTTCGGCCAGCAGCAGCGTGGCCAGCAGCACCAGGTCTCGCGGGCGGCAGCCATGCAGACGCTTGGTCAGCTCGGCGTAGCGCTCGCTGATGCCCTCGGTCGAGCGGCCCTGGATGGCGCCGATGTACATCGTCGGCTGGCCTCTCCGGCGGCCGATCGAGAACGCAACCGAATACAGCCGGGTGTTGCCTTCGAACAGGTTCAGCGACAGCTCGCCTTCCTGCGCCAGCCATTCGGGCTGGTCCAATTGCAGCGTCAGGCCGTCCTCTGTCGGACCGATCGCGGCCAGCAACTCTCGCGCCCCGATGGGCACCTGCAGCCACGGCTGGCGCTCGACGTAGCGGTAATGCGCGTTGACCGTTTCGACCCGGTGGCGGATCGACCAGGCGCGGTGAATGTACGGCCACGCCAGGATGTGGACCATGTTCTTGCGGGCCAGCATGACCTTGCCCAGCTGCGACTGCCGCGGCACGTTGCGCAGCGCGCGCCATTCGCGGCGGTGCGCCCAGGCTTGCCAGCCGAAGCGCAGGCGGCGCAACAGCGACATCGGGCCGCCTGAAGGATAGGCCTGACGGGCGAGTTGCCAGATCAGCTTCCATACCGCCAGCACCGGCTCGGCGAAGCGCGGCACGCTGCTCAGTTCACTGGGTTCGAATGCAGACATCAGGCCCAGGGCTTGCCACCCGCCAAAGTTGGCATGGGGACGGCTGCGGCGCGGTGTCAGCACTTGATGCCGACGTGCAAAGCCACCACGCCGCCGGTCAGGTTGTGCACGTCCACGTGACCGAAGCCCGCGGTTTTCATCATCGCCTTCAACGTCGCCTGGTCCGGGTGCATGCGGATCGACTCAGCCAGATAGCGGTAACTTTCGGCATCGCCCGCCACCCATTGGCCCAGGCGCGGCAGCACCTTGAACGAGTACCAGTCGTAAGGCTTCTGCAGCGGCGTGGCGACCTTGGAGAACTCCAGCACCAGCAGCCGGCCGCCTTCACGCAGCACACGCGCCATCTCGGCCAGCGCCTGCTCCTTGTGGGTCATGTTGCGCAGGCCGAAGGCCACGCTGACGAGGTCGAAGCTGCCGGTTCGAAACGGCAGTTGCTCAGCGTCACAAATCGAGGTGGGCAGCGCCAGCCCATCGTCGAGCATCCGGTCACGGCCGGTGCGCAGCATGGCTTCGTTGATGTCGGTGTGAACCACCTGGCCGCTGGGGCCGACCTGGCGGGCAAAAGCCTTGGCCAGGTCGCCGGTGCCACCGGCGATGTCCAGCACCTTGTCGCCTTCGCGCAGGTTGGCCACCGCCACGGTGTAGGCCTTCCACGCGCGGTGCATGCCCATCGACATGAGGTCGTTCATCACGTCGTATTTCGACGCGACCGAATCGAACACACCTTTGACGCGACCGGCTTTTTCGCCTTCGTCGACGTTCTGGTAACCAAAATGGGTCTGAGACATCTGTTCCCTCCAGCACGGATGCTGGCATTCCTGTTCAGGTCAGTGGTGACCGCATGTACCGCCACCCTTGGCGGACATCGGCAAGTCGCGTTCCACCCCGGCCTCTTTCAATCTTTTTTCGTAGCGCGCCCAGTGCTCGGCCTCTTCCGCCCCAAGGCGGTACAGCAACTCCCAGGTGAAGATGCCGGTGTCATGGCCGTCGGAAAAGCGCGGTTGGACGGCATAGTGACCAACTGGCTCGATCGCGTCGATCCCTACGTTGCGCTTACCGGTTTGCAGCACTTCCTGCCCAGGCCCGTGGCCCTGGACCTCGGCCGAAGGCGAATAGACCCGCATCAGCTCGAACGGGATGCGGAAAGTGCGCTCGTCGTCAAAAGTGATTTCGAGAACGCGAGAGCTTTGGTGGACGGTGAGTGCGGTGGGCTGGGGGTGGCGTGAAGGGGTGGCCATCGTGCTCGACAGGCTGCGCTCAGTGCAGGCCAATGTCCATGGTTCCTTCGGCCGGATCGCCCGCGCCGACCAACATCAGCATCAGCGCGTCGTTCTGGCCCAGGTAGATTGCAGCCGCGTCGCTGGCGCGGTTGCCGCGGCGCAGGCCGGCCGGGCCGGCATTGGTCAGTGGCGCCAAGGTCGCAGCTTCGTCTACGGTCGTTCCATTGCTGAGCTTGCCCAGGAACGCGTAGCTCGTGTTGCTCAGTGTCGTGGCGCCCCAGGCACTGCTGGTGC
>NZ_JBFUGE010000101.1:0-15943 GCF_056403075.1 Ideonella sp. P3_A4
CTGCGACGACCTGCTGCAGCTGATCGACAGGCTGGTTGAACAATCGCAGCAGCCCGACTTCAAGGTCTGGGTGCCCGGTGCCGGCGTCTGAACCGGACGGACGACAATCACCGGCTTGATGGCGAGCCCGGTGAAGGGCGGAGGGAGACGTGCATGAAAATCCTGCTGTTTGGCAAGGACGGCCAGGTAGGCTGGGAGTTGCAACGCGCACTGGCGCCGCTGGGCGACGTGGTGGCGGTGGACCACGACAGCACCGACCTGCACGGCGACTTCTCGCGCCCCGAAGCATTGGCTGCCACTGTGCAGGCCGTGCGCCCGACGGTGATCGTGAATGCTGCGGCGCACACTGCAGTCGACAAGGCCGAGAGCGAACCAGATTTCGCCCGCGCTCTGAACGCCACCGCACCCGGCGTGATCGCCCGCGAAGCCGCTGCGCTGAGAGCCACGCTCGTTCACTACAGCACCGATTACGTTTTTGACGGCTCCGGCGACGCGCCGCGCGCCGAAGACGCATCCACCAACCCGCTGTCGGTCTATGGCCGCACCAAGCTCGAAGGCGAGCAATTGGTGCAGGCCAGCGGCTGCCGCCACCTGATCCTGCGCACGAGTTGGGTCTATGCGGCCCGCGGCGGCAATTTCGCCAAGACGATGCTGCGGCTGGCTGGCGAACGCGACCAGTTGAAGGTGATCGACGATCAGGTCGGTGCGCCAACGGGTGCTGAGCTGCTGGCCGACGTGACGGCCCATGCGCTGCGCTCAATGGCCCAGCGTGACGATCTCGGCGGGCTCTACCACCTCGTCGCCGGCGGAGAGACCAGCTGGCACGGTTATGCCCGCTATGTCATCGAGTGGGCTCGCGCTCGCGGCCACGCGATCAAGGTGCCGGCCGACCAGGTCTTGCCGATCCCGACCAGCGCCTACCCGACACCGGCGGCGCGGCCGCTGAACTCGCGGCTGGATACGGCCCGGTTCCAGCGTGACTTCGGCTTGAAGCTGCCGGATTGGCAAGCCGGCGTGCAGCGCATGTTGCGGGAAGTGCTGGAGCGCTAGGCAGCGGAGGGGCGGAGCGGCTTCTCGGCGAGAAGAGGGGGCCCGTCCCTCCTCATGTTAGACACTCCTCACGACGGACCCCCTCCCCTCGCTGCCACCGTCAGTGGCGTGGCAGCGCGTTCGCACTCCACCATGGGTGCTACGGGCACGCCGTGACCTGCCACCGTCGATGCCGAGCGGACGGTCGGGGTGGGTTTGGGCGAGCGTCTAACGATCGACCGGGCCCGCCCCGTCCGCCCGCCGCGCCAACCGCCCAGCCAGCTAGGTCTTGATCGGCAAGCGCTGGTAGAAGCGCTTCTTGGCCTCGACATTGGCCTTGACACTCGCCGGCTGCGCATGAGCTTTGGCC
This sequence comes from Ideonella sp. P3_A4, assembly GCF_056403075.1. NCBI lineage: Bacteria > Pseudomonadati > Pseudomonadota > Betaproteobacteria > Burkholderiales > Sphaerotilaceae > Ideonella > Ideonella sp. P3_A4. The sequence continues at coordinate 1,400 of NZ_JBFUGE010000101.1, forward strand.
CGCGTGTCAGCCTCGTCAAAGCGCGCCAACTCTTCCTTGGCGAACCTGTCCAGATCGGCCTTGTCGAACTCGCAGCGATAACCCAGGTGCTGCATCTCGTTCGCGCAAATGCATTCGATTGCCCGGATCTCGTCCGGGGTCAGCGCGTCACGGTACTTCTGGCTGTTGTCGGTCATCACCGCCTTGTCCAGGTTGGACCAGGCGTGCTGCTGGCCGGCGTTGGCGCGCGTCAGCTCCGACTCGTGGAAAGACAACATCGCAGGCTCATAGGCCAGGCCCATCATGCCGAGCACCTCGGCCAGCACCTTTTCAGGGTCTGAAATCAGCTGCTCGTAGTAGACCAAGCGAGCCCGGCCCAGCTTGTGCAGCTCGCTGTAGAGCTTCAGGCTGTTCTGCTGGTCAGCCTGCCACTGCCGCGCCGCGCGGCACACCCCGCCCGGGTGGCCGGGATTGTTCTTCCACGACAAGGCCATGTCGCGCGGGTCACGCACCTGGTAGACGTAGGTCGCCTCGGGAAAGTGCAACAGCAAGAAGGCGATGAATTCGTAGACCTGGTTTTCCTTGATGAAAACCACCGACTTGCCATGGGCTTCGGCCTCTGCGGCGAAGACTCGGCGGATCAGCGTTGGCAAGTCACCCGGCTCAGCCAGACCGGCCAGGTCGTCCAGCGAAAAGTTCGTGCGCCAGTGCGAGAACTCGGCGTTCAGCAGCGCGTGGATGTCTTCCAGTAGCGCCTGCCAGTTCGCCGGCCGCTCCAGCGGTTCGTAGCGAAAGGCGTTGCGGGCGACCGGGTTGATCAGGTGCTTGGTCGCCGGGCCGCAGATGGCCGAATGCGCGTCGAGCATCCTGGTGATCAGGTTGCTGCCGCTGCGCTCCGAGCACATCAGGAAACTGAATTTCACGCTCACTCCCCGGGCAGGCTCGTGTTCATGGTGGCCGAACACTGGATGCGTGTCCATGGCCTGGCCCAGCTTCGAAAGCCACAGCCGGGAAGATAAGCCACGGCAGGGGAAACAGGGGCCGAATCTGGCCCGAAACAGCCCGCTTTATCCGGCGAACACAGATGGTGGGGGTGCCTAAAGTTCTTCCACATGCATGCCTCCGTTGTTCCCGCCATCGACGCCGACCTCCCGGGTCTGCTCAAACGCCTGCACCAGCAGTTCGCGGCGGGTGATGAGGCGAGCTCGACCTTGGCCGAGATCGGCACCGAGCGTGCCACGCAGGCCACGACCCTGGTCGGCGCACTGTGCATCGGCGGCGCTGCATTCGCCCTCAAGCTCGTGGCGGGCCAGTACCCGGCGCTGAGCGAGGACGAATGCACCGGCGCCGTGCTGGACGCCTTCAGCCTGATCGTCGATCCGCCGCAAGACGCCGCGCCGGACCACGAACAACAGATTGCCCAATGGCTGATCGACAGCTTCGCGCTGCAGTCGACGGCCTCGTCTCTGCTCGAGATCGTCCGGGCCGATTTTCTGATCGACCGGGCCCCCGTCTCGGAGCTGCCGCAGGCGGTCAAGATCGCGATGCAGCACCAGCAGTGGGAGCTGGCCTTGCGCGGTCTGATCCGCGTGAAGCAGGGGATGCAGACCGGCACGCCGCGCAGGATCTACGGCCTGGCCGCGACCTGCCTGCACCGGCTGGGCCGCTACCAAGAAGCCGACCAGTGGGTCAGCGAGGGGCTCGGTGACCAGCAAAAGCTGATCCGCATCCCCGACGTGCACACCGAAGAAGAACTGCTGCGTCGATGGGGCCCGTACAGCGAGCCGGTCATCAGCATCGTCTGCACCACCTACAACCACGAGCGCTACATCGAGAGCACGATCCGTGGCTTCCTGAGCCAGGACTGCTCGTTCCCGTTCGAGATCCTGATCCACGACGACGCGTCGACCGACCGCACCCAGGCCGTCATCCGCGAATGGCAGCAGCGCTACCCGAGCGTGATCAAGCCGGTGCTGCAGACCGTCAACCAGAAGTCGCAAGGCGTGCGGCCGTTCGAAACGCTGCTGGCCCGTGCCCGCGGTGAGTTCGTGGCCACCTGCGAAGGCGATGATTTCTGGATCGAGCCGAGAAAGCTGGAGCGGCAGGTGAGCTTCCTGAAAGCCCACCCTGACTTCTCGTGCTCGGCGCACAACTACCACCACTTCATCGAATCGAAGCTGGCGATCAAGCCCTGGCGCCGCAGCGGCCCGGACTACGTTCAGTCCGAGCGCCACCTGATGGGGCTGCGCTATCTGCTGTGGCTGCCGACGCTGGTGTTCCGCAAGACCTTCACCGCCCTGCCGCCCGAGCGCGCGCTGGCGGCTTTCGGCGACCAATTCCTGACCTCGTACCTCGGGACGATGGGTCGCTGCATGTACTTCAACACCATGGTCGGTGCGGTGCGTCGCGAGAACGAATTCAGCACCTGGAGCCCGTTGCCCGAGAGCGAAAAAGAGCGGCGGCGCGTCCAGACCTGGGTCGCGATGGTGCGCATGCACGAGCGACTGGGCCACCAGCAGGCGGTCGACGACCTGATGGACAAGATCAAGGCGTCGTCGATCGACGCGCACATCAAGACCTCGCTTCTCGACCACTCGGCCAACTTTCAACCCTCCAACCAGGCAGCGGCTTAATATGAAACCGATCTTCGTCACCCAACCGTACCTGCCTCCGCTGGAGGAGTTCATTCCCTACCTCGAGCAGATCTGGGAAAGCAAGACGCTGACGAACCGCGGCCCGATGCACCAGCGCCTGGAAAAGGAGCTGTGCGATCACCTGGGCGTGGAACACATCTCGCTGTTTGCCAACGGCACGCTGGCCTTGGTCACGGCGCTGCAGGCGCTGCGCATCACCGGCGAAGTCATCACGACGCCGTACTCGTTCGTCGCGACCGCGCATTCGCTGCTGTGGAACGGCCTGGCGCCGGTCTTTGCCGACATCGACCCGGTCACGCTGAACCTCGATCCGAAGAAGATCGAGGCCGCCATCACGCCGAAGACGACTGCGATCGTGCCGGTGCACTGCTACGGCACGCCTTGCGACATCGACGCGATCCAGAAGATCGCCGACAACTACAACCTGAAGGTGATCTACGACGCCGCGCACGCCTTTGGCGTGAAGCAGAACGGCCAGAGCATCCTGAAGGCCGGCGACCTGTCGATCCTGAGCTTCCATGCGACCAAGGTCTTCAACACCTTCGAAGGCGGCGCGATCATCTCGCCCGACGCGAAGACCAAGCAGCGCATCGACCAACTGAAGAACTTCGGCTTCGTCGACGAGGTGACCGTGGTCGCCCCCGGCATCAACGGCAAGATGAGTGAAGTCAACGCCGCCTTCGGCCTGCTGCAGCTGCAGCACATCGACCGTGCGATGACGCGCCGCGCCGAGATCGACGCGATGTACCGCGCGCGTCTGGCGGCTGTGCCTGGCCTGCGCATGCTGGAACAGCCGATGCCCGGCAACACCAGCAACCACTCGTATTTCCCGATCCTGGTTGGCTCGGACTTCTCGGTCACCCGCGACGAGTTGTACGAGCTGCTGAAAGACCAGGGCATCCACGGCCGGCGCTATTTCTACCCGCTGATCAGCGAGTTCCCGATGTACCGCCACCTGCCGTCGGCGCAGCCTGGCCTGATGCCGATCGCCCAGGGCATCTCGCGCGAAGTGCTGTGCCTGCCGATCTACCCGGCGCTGACCGACGAAGAAGTCAACCGCATCGCCGACACGGTCTGCTTCGCGGCGACGATGCAGCGCAAGGCGGCTGCGTAAAACAAGGGCGTAAAGTCGCCGGATGAGGCCACGACAGGTCGCGATCTTCGGCTGCCCTCGCAGCGGCACCAGCTGGCTGGGCCAGCTGTTCAATGCCAGCGAGGCGGTGGCCTATCGCTACCAGCCGCTGTTCTCGTACGAATTCAAGAACTGGTTCGGCGTTCACGGCGTGAGCGCCGAGTCGCTTGACGCGTTCAACGACGCGCTGCTCGGCGCGACGTCCGACTTCGTGTTGCAGCCCTTGCGCCCGCACAAGGCGCCACCGGCCACGCACCTGGTGTGGAAAGAGGTGCGCTACCACCAGTTGATGCCTGAGCTCGCCACCCTGCCCGGCTTGCACCAACTGATCTACATCCACCGCCCGGCGCTGGACGTGATCAACAGCTGGTACCAGGCACCGAAAGAGTTTCGCGTCGGCCAGAGCATCCACGCCGAGTACCTGCACGCGCCGTCGAAGAACACCGACCCTTGCGAGTACAACGGCTACGCGAAGTGGAAAGAGTCGTTGGCGCTGGCGCTGGCCGTGAAGGCCGCTCACCCGGACAAGGTCCTTTTCGTCTCGTACGAGAAGTTGCGCGCCGACCCAACGGCTCAGTTGGCGTCACTCTTTGCCGCGGTAGGCCTGCCGATGTCGCAGCAAGTGCTCGACTTCATTGCGGCCAGCACCTCGCAGCATGACGATGACGCCTACAGCGTCTTCCGCACCCAGACCGCCGAATTGGCGCTGCCAGCGGACATCGTGCGCCACCTCAGCGAAGACGCCGAAGGGCGAGACCTCGCGGCGCGGGCCGAAGCGATTTCTCTCTGAGTCAGGGTTCGAGGTCGCAGGCGTCGAGCAACTCGACGACCTTCGCGGGTGGGCAGTGCATCAGCACATCCAGCATCGACAGGTATGGCACGAAGGTCGTTGAAGCCTGCGGATACTGCAACGACCGCATCGCGCAAAAGCGCAGCGCCATGCCGTCGCGTTCGAAGTCGGCCGCGTCGTACAGCGCGCGCCCGCCTGTCGGGTTGATGTAAGTCGATGCGCCCTCGGCGCGGCACACGGCGCGCACGCGGTCCGACGCCCGGAGCTCGGGCGGCAGCGCATGGACCGATGAGAAGCCGTGGTTGAACGGCAACCCGAGGTAGTCGAACACCGCGGCCATGCTGCGTGCGTTCTTGCGCGCAACGTTCTCGTCCGCATCGAGCAGCACGCGTTGCACGAATGMGAACACCGGCTCGAAGTACGGCGCCTTCGCATACGCGCGCTGCAACAGCGCGAGCAGCGGCTGCCACTCGCCCACATAGTCGTGCTCGACGATCGTGCGGTTCTGGCTGGCGTTCTTCACCGGCGCCGTGAAGGCGTGTGATTCGCCGTTCAGCAGCACGGCATTGCGATGGATGTAGCCCTTCTTGATGAAGGCCACATCGTCGAAGCAGATGAATCGCTCGACCTGGCGCGCCAGCTGGAAGGTGCCCAAATACGGAAACAGGTAGGGCTGCAGCACGGCAACGCGGCCGCGCACGGTCGAGCCCCAAGTCGGCGCCGGCGCGACAGTTTCGCGGGACAGCAGCGCCTGCATGACGATCAGTTCTTGGCTCGAACGGAGGCCACCACTTCGGCCTTCAACTCCGTGCTGGACACGCCTTCGGTGCGCGGCAGGTAGACCACGTCGCACAGCATCTTCAGCTCGTCGAAGCGGCCGGTCCAGTCGCTGCCCATGACGACCACGTCCACGCCGTGGACCATCACGTCGACTTCCTTCTGGGCCCAGTCGTTCTCGGGGATCACTTCGTCGACATAGCGGCAGGCGCGCACCATGGCCACGCGGTCGGCAAACGGCACGACCGAGCGCTTGCCCTTGATGGCGTTGAATTCGTCGGTCGACACCGCGACGATCAGCTTGTCGTAGCGCTGCTTGATGCGCTCGAACAGCCGGACGTGGCCGATGTGGAACAGGTCGTAGGTGCCGTAGGTCAGCGCGATGGTGGTGCTGTGGTCCAGCGGTGCCAGTTCGGGCAAACCGGTGGCCGCCGCAGCGGCGCTGTGGGCATGGGGATTGGCGATCAGGCTCATCGTGGCGCTCCCGTGTCAGGTCGGCGCCGAAAGGGTTGTGGCGCCATGGTGCCCACTCTACGCAGCGCACACCGGTGTGATGGGTGGAGAAAAGGCGTCATCACCCCTCAACATCCGCTCAAGTTCAGACCGCCTGCGGCTCGTCCGCCACGGTTCGTTCTGCGGTGGTGCGCTCGGCCACGCGCTTGTCGCGCTTCAGGTTCTCGACCTGGCCGAACTTCTTCGAATAGGCGCGGCAGAAGGTGCCGAGCGCATCGGCCATCGGGTCTGTCGTCGTGGTGTCAGGCGCCGGCGGACGCACCGGGTTCGTCGCCCGCTCGGTCGGGATCGCCAGCAGGATCGCTTCCCAGCCGTCTTTCAGCTGCACCCACTTGAAGGTGAAGCTGTAGTCGACGCCGGTGGCGTGGATGGCCTGCGGGATCGTGAACGCGTCGTTCCACTTGTGATACAGGCAGATCGCGAGCTTGGGCTTGAAGTGCTGGATGGTCTGGCGCGCGCCGGCCAGGGCCTGCAGTTCGGCGCCTTCGATGTCCATCTTGATGAAGTCGACCTTCTCCAGGCCGAGCCGCATCACGTAGTCGTCGAGCGTGATCGTCTGCACGCGGCTGCCGCCGGCCGACTTGCCGAAGATCGAGGTCGAGCCCTGCGTCGCGCCGTCGGCGATCACGATCTCTTCGCCGGTCTTGTCGGCCAGCGCGAGCTTGTTGATGACCACGTCCACGCCAGGGCGCACGCCGTTGCGTTCGAAGTTGTGCACCAGCAGCGCGAGGTTCTCGTCCAGCAGCTCGAAGCTGTGGACCTGGCAGCGGCCGCCGAGCTTGTGGTGGAAGTACACGCCGGTGTCGCCGATGAAGGCACCGGCGTCAATGATCACGTCGTCTTCAGCGAGCTGGATGTCACCGTGTTCGTACTGGCCGTAGCGGATGTCGTGAGCACCCAGCCACCAGTCGTAGCCCAGCATCTTGAAGTCGTAGCCCTGCGATTTCATGTCGCGCACGAGGTAAGGCTTGCCGTTGAGCTGCTCCACCGGGCGATCCTCGGTGCGCAGGCGCTCGATCGTGGTGTCGTAGAGCTGACGCTCGATCGGGTTGACCAGGTCGATCTTGGCCCAACGCTTCAGGAACCAGATCAGGAAGCGCGACTGGTCGGTGGTCGACAGCCGGTCGTAGACGCCGCTGGCGATGTCGGCCAGGTGCGGCGCGTACTTCTCGTAAAAGACGCAGAACTTGTAGAGATCGTCGCCGCTCATGCGCGGCAACAGCGAGGCCAGATCGTTGCGAAGCTTCATTGGTCAGTCTCCAGCGCCAGGTTCAGCTCTTCCAGCAACAGCGCAGAAAAGCGCTCGCCGGACTGGCCGTCGTGGTGGTCGTGCAGGCGATCGCGCAGCTCTTTGCGGTGGCGGGCATGAGCGCCCGACTCGGCCGCGCGGTTGCGCAGCGTCAGCAGCAGCTCGTTGACGCTGGCCACCAGCGGGCCGGGCTTCACGTCGAGCTTGTCGTCGTACAGCGTGCGCGAACGCGCGATGTACTCAGCGTGGTCGGGGCGGAACAGGATGATCGGCCGGTCCAGCAGCAGGTAGTCGAACATCACCGACGAGTAGTCGGTGACCAGCTCGGTGGTGTGCGGCAGCAGCGGGTAGATGTCGGTGCGCGGGGCGACGAAGCGCGCGGTCGGCACGGCCTCCTTCAGCTGCGGGATCATCGGCTGCTCGACCGGGTGCAGGTTGACGATCAGCAGGTCGCCACGCTCGTCCAGCTGTTTGGCCAGGCGCTCAAGACCAGCGTCGACAACCCAGGTGCCGCGCTTGACGTCGCGGAAGGTCGGGGCATACAGCACCACCCGCTTGCCGGCGGCGCGCGCGGCGCGGGCAGCTTCCAGCATGTCGGTGTCGACGTTCAGCAAATCGRCCTCGGTCGGCTCACGCAGCAGCACGTCGTTGCGCGGGTAGCCGATCGGCGCATAGCGCTCGAAGCTGAACCAGCGCCGCCATTCGTTCTCGGCCGACGCGGCCGTGCCGACCAAGCGGGTGTAGGGGCCGGTGGTGGCCAGTACCTTGGCAAAGCGCGGCGTCATGTTGCGCATCGGCGTCAGGTTGCGCAGGCCGATCTCCTTGATCGAGATGCCATGCCACAGCTGCACATGGCGCGCGCCGGCCAGCAGGGCCGGGGCGTACGGGTTCTGGTTCAGGAAGTGATCACAGGTGACGACCACGGCGGCCGACAGCGCAGCCCGCAGGTGCTCGGCCGACCAGTCGGCGTGTCGCGTCGGGAAGCACGGTTCGCCCAGGCTCTTGGCCATGCGCTCTTGCTCGGCGTTCTGCGGCAGCAGCCAGGCGGTGATGCCTTCACGCTTGGCTTGCTCGCGAAAGGCCAGCCACGCGTACTTGACGTTGCAGCCCAGATAGGTGGTGGCAACGAAGACGACCGAGCGCTCTTTCGGGTGCATGCGCGAAACGCGCTCGAGATCGCGGCAGCTGCGCTCCAGCGCGAACTGCTGCTCCAGGTCGACCAGGCGGCTGTTCAGCGCGCCGATCGCGGCCAACGCCGCCTCGGCGCCACCGGCCAACTGGGGCACGGGCGCGGCCTGTTGCTGGGCGTGCTCCTGCAAGCCAACGACGGCCTCGACCAGTTGCTCGAAGGCCTGGCTCAACTGGCCGCCCAGGGCTTCAACCGCGCCGAGGCGCTCGTCCCAGTCAGCGCCGATGTCGGCGCCAAGGTCGGCCGGCGGCAGGCTGGCGGGGTCGTAGGTCGAGGTGTGCGGGGCAGCGTCGATCATGGGTGTGGTCTTCTTCGGCCGATCCGGCGGCCATTGCGCATCACTGTAGGCAGCGACGCCCGGCGTGAAGCCCGGATATGCGGCGCCAAGCCGGCCCAGTTCGAGTGGGTCGGCCACGGTCTTGCGAGCACGCAAGCCCACCGCCTTGGGAGCAGTCCCGCGCCGGCTCGATGGACAGCGCAGACAAAACCGAATCACCGCCACGGCGGCCTGCACGTTTGGCTTAAGCGTTCACCCTGACAGAAGCGTGAAATACGACCACGGCGGCAGCGAACGGGCGCACACTGTCAACGAAGGCGCCGTCGGGAAGACGGCGGCGGGTCCGGCGGCCGTGCTGGTCGCGCAGGCCCCGCTGCCAGAGGGCGGCGAAGGCGAGGGGTGACCTTTTGAGCTGGACAACAGACGCAGCTTCGGCAGCCTGGTGGCACTGTAGTCAGGGCCCGGGTCCGGCCTTTGCCAGAAAAGCATTGCAGCACCCTGCCAATCCCTTTTCGGACGACACGAATCGGCCGGTTTGTAGGAATTTGCCTGACAGGGCCGACCGAAAAACAAGGACTTCAGCGGCGGAAGTGAACTGATGTTTCAGTTCTGTTTCGGTCCTTACAGTTCATCCCAAGCCGAGACACAAAGTCTCTTCTCCACGGTAGACAAGCGAAGGAACGAATGATGGACACCAACCAGATCCTGGCCGAGATCCGCGAAGCCAACCTGTCGTACCTGATGCTGGCGCAGAGCCTGATCCGCGCCGACCGCGAACAAGCCCTGTTCCGCCTGGGCGTGTCGGAAGAGACCGCCAACCTGATCGCCACGCTGACGCCGGCGCAGATGATGAAGATCGCCACCGGCAACACGCTGCTGTGCCGCTTCCGCATGGACGACGACCTGGTCTGGGGCCTGCTGACCAGCCACGGCAAGGCCGCCGCGAACGACAGCGTCAGCCGCCTGCACGCTTCCATCCTGATGGCCGGTCGCCACCAAGAAGCTGCATAAATGTCTGCCCCGGTCTTGCGAGTACGCAAGCCCGGGCCAACTCGGCAGCCAGACAGCACCGATCACCCGAATCTCTGGAGGACACCATGGCCCGCAGCAAGAGCATCCTGACCGAAGCCCGCCAGATCGAGCGCGCCGTCGTGCTGATCAACMTCGGCGCCCGCCTGCAGGTGCTGGAGTCGGAGACGGACCTGTCCTACGAGCGCCTGTTGCGCCTCTATAAAGAAGTCTCGGGCAAGTCGCCTTCCAAGGGCCAGCTGCCGTTTTCGACCGACTGGTTCATGACCTGGCAGCCGAACATCCACGCCAGCCTGTTCCTGAACATCCACGAGTACCTGAACAAGACGTCGGAGCTCGAGGAAATCGACACCGTCATCAAGGCCTACCAGCTCTATCTGGAGCAAACGGCCTCCCAAGGGCTGGAGCCGATGCTGTCGGTCACCCGTGCCTGGCGGCTGGTCAAGTTCGTCGACAACGGCATGCTGACGATGACCAAGTGCAACAAGTGCGGCGGGCACTATGTCAGCCACCCGCACGAGATCGCCAAGCACTACGTCTGCGGCCTGTGCAACCCGCCCGCCCGGGCCGGCAAGGGCCGCCAGACCGGCGCGCTGCAACTGCCCAGCGCCGCCAGCACCCGCCAGCTGGCCACTACCGCCGACGACGACGCCTGAAGGCGCCTGCGCAGACGACCCGCCAACTACTGCCAGACTCAATGTAACCAATTGCGTCGCCGCTTAAATCCTGCGGCGAGCGGCCGATCACACAGGCGTCAGTTTTGTTTTTGTTCATGCTTGTCTCCTCCTAGCACAACCCCTGTGCTTTCAGGCGGACTCCACGTGAGTCCGCCTTTTTTCTTTCCGTGGCGTGCAGCAGTGGCGAAGGCTTTTTCGCCGCCAATTCGAGGCTTTCGCCGCCTCAAGCTGCGCCGAGGGGTAACCGATATCACCGCCAAGGGCCGCGCTCATGCGCTGCCTCGAAGCGCACAAACGAGAACCGGAACCCCTCACCATGTTTGTCATCGTCGGTTGGCTGGTCGCCATCGGTTGCATCTTCGGCGTGTTCATCGCGCACGGAGGCAACATCGGCGTCGTGCTGCACGCACTGCCGTTCGAGCTGATCACGATCTTCGGCGGCGCGTTCGGCGCGTTCGTCGCCAACAACCAGCCCAAGGTGCTCAAGGCCACGGCCCGCGGCCTGGCTGCTTGCTTCAAGGGCTCGAAGTACTCGAAGGCGCGGGCGATGGAGTTGCTGGCGCTGCTGTACGAGATCCTGCAGAAGGCGCGCAAGGAAGGCCTGATGTCCATTGAAAAGGACGTCGAGGATCCGCACAACTCGCCGCTGTTCCAGAAATTCCCGGTGGTCGGCCATGACCACCACGTGACCGAGTTCATCACCGACTACCTGCGCATGATGGTCTCGGGCAACCTGAACGCCCACGAGATCGAGTCGCTGATGGACAGCGAGGTCGAGACCCACCATGCCGAGGCGCACGCCGCCGCCGCTGCGCTGCAGCGCGTTGCCGGCGCCCTGCCCGCCTTCGGCATCGTGGCCGCGGTGCTGGGCGTGGTCAACACCATGGGCTCGGTCGGCCAACCGCCGGCCGTGCTGGGCGGCATGATCGGCTCGGCGCTGGTCGGCACCTTCCTCGGCATCTTGCTGGCCTACGCCTTCGCCGAGCCGCTGGCCGGCCTGCTCGAGCAGAAGATCGACGAAGACGGCAAGGAATTGCAGTGCATCAAGACCACGCTGCTGGCTTCGATGCAGGGTTACGCACCGCAGGTCGCGATCGAGTTCGGTCGCAAGGTGCTGTACTCGACCGAGCGCCCGACCTTCCTCGAGCTCGAAGGCCATGTGAAGGGCAAGAAATGAAGACCGTCCCTAGCGCGAACCTGTTCGCCGCCGGGCCGTCCCAAGGCGAACGCTCCCCCTCGGGGGGGCGACGCTGTACCCAGCGTCTTGGGGGTCAGTGATGGCTGGCGACGCAAAAAAACTTCAACCGATCATCGTCAAGAGGGTCCGCAAGGGTGGCCATGCCGCTCACGGCGGGGCCTGGAAGATCGCTTACGCCGACTTCGTCACGGCGATGATGGCCTTCTTCCTGCTGATGTGGCTGCTGGGCTCGACCACCGAAGGCGACAAGAAGGGCATTGCCGATTACTTCTCTGCGCCGTTGAAGGTGTCGCTGGCCGGCGGCGCCGGCTCGGGTGACGCCTCGCACGTCATCAAGGGCGGCGGCGAAGACCTGACACGCTCCGGCGGCCAGGTCAAACGCGGCGACGTCGATGCGCCGAAGAAAACGATCAACCTGGCCGCGCTGAAGGCCGAGCAGAAACGCGCCGAAGTCGCGAAGCTGCAAGAGATCAAGAACACGATCGAGCAGAAGATCCAGGCCAGCGAAAGGCTGAAGGCCCTGTCGTCGCAGTTGCGACTGGACATGACCCGCGACGGCCTGCGCATCCAGATCGTCGACGAACAGAACCGGCCGATGTTTGCCTCCGGCAGCGCCGCGGTCCAGCCCTACATGCGCGAGCTGCTGCAGGCGATCGGCGCCATCSTCACCGAGGTGCCGAACCTGCTGACACTTGAAGGTCACACCGATGCGACACCCTTCCCGGGTGGCGAGCGGGGCTACAGCAACTGGGAGCTGTCGGCCGACCGGGCCAACGCCTCGCGCAGAGAACTGATGGCCGGAGGCCTGGCCGAAAACCGCGTGCTGCGGGTGCAGGGCCTGGCGTTCAGCCAGCCCTTCGACCGCAACGACCCCAACGGTGCGAGCAACCGCCGCATCAGCATCATCGTGATGAACCGCGATGCGGAAGACCGCGTCTTCCGCACCACCCTCGACTCCCCGAGCGCCGAAGAACAAACGGCCTCAAGTGTTCCCGTTCGTTGACCGATAACGCTTCAAACCCTCGCTGACCCGCCGCTGAAGGACCGCCATGAACCAGAGTGACCTGAAATTCCTTGTTGTTGATGACTTCTCGACCATGCGCCGCATCGTGCGCGGCCTGCTCAAGGAAATGGGCTGCAACAACTGCGAAGAAGCCGAAGACGGCGCGGTCGCGCTGGGCATGCTGAAGGCTGCGAAGTTCGACTTCGTGGTCAGCGACATCAACATGCCGAACATGAACGGCTTCGATCTGCTCAAGGCGATCAAGGCCGACGACWCSCTCAAGCACCTSCCSGTGCTGATGGTGAYGGCCGARGCGCGCAAGGAAGACATCGTGCTGGCSGCGCAAAGCGGCGCGGCTGGCTACATCGTCAAGCCCTTCACCAAGGCCACTCTGGAAGAAAAAGTCCAGAAGATCATGCAAAAACTGGCCGCCACGGCCTGAGCCGAAGGGAGTACCTCATGAAGATGGAAGACATTTCCAAGCTGGCGACGGCTGAATCGTTGATGGTCTCGCCCGAGGTGTTCCAGCAACTCGGCAATATCACCCGCGTGCTGCACGACACGATGCAGCAGCTCGGCGTGATGCCCAAGCTGCAACTGGCGACCGATGGCCTGCCCGACGCCCGCAGCCGCCTGAGCTACATCGCCAGCAAGACGGCCGACGCCGCCAACAAGGTGCTGAACTCGGTCGACCACGCCAAGGCCGAACACGCCGAGATCAGCGAAGCGACCCGCGCGCTGGCCGCCGCGATCGTGGCCGACCCGGTGCGCACCGTCGCCAGCGGCGCGGTGATGAATTTCGTGCACGACGTCGAGCAGCGCACCGCGCGCATCGACAGCCACCTGACCGACATCATGATGGCGCAGGACTTCCATGACCTGACCGGCCAGGTGGTCGCCAAGGTCGTGTCGCTGGCCAACGACCTGGAAGACAGCCTGGTCAAGCTGCTGGTGCAGGTCGTGCCGCCGGACCAGCGTGAGAAGGTCGACCCGAGCGTGCTGCAAGGCCCGGTCGTCAACCCGGAAGGCCGCACCGACGTGGTGGCCGACCAGGGCGAGGTCGACGACCTGCTCGCCAGCCTCGGGTTCTGAAGCCGCCCAGGTCCACGGGAACACCAAGCACAAAGCGCCCTTCGGGGCGCTTTGTCGTTTCAGGCCCGGTGCGTCAGGGCCAGATGCGGGCCAGCCGGTGCACCCGGCCGCTGAGCAGGCGCGCGCCCGGCCCCTCGCCGAACAGCGTGGCGGTGGTGAAGTCTTCGGTCGGGAAGTACTGCTCGGYCATCTGCAGCATCCCGTCGTCGGCAAACAGCTCGGCCGACGAAGCATCGAAGTACAGACGCAGGCGCACCGGCCCGCGGCCGGGCGGGCGGGACACGGTGTGGACCGCGACCGCAAAGCTCTTCGAGAAGCGGTTGTCGCCGGCCAGCGTACGGTCGCTGAAATACAGCTGCTGCGTCGCGTCGAAGCCGATGCGGTAGCGCTCGCCGTGGGCGTTCGACAGCTCGACCCCGCAGCGCCCCACCGAGCCGGGCTCGATGACGAGTTCCAGCTCCATCGCGCGCGGGTCGATGCCGGTCGCGTGGCTCAGGTCGAACGGAGCGCCGCGCAGCGCCATCGGCGCCAGGGTGGCGGTTTGTGCCCGCAACGATTCGAGTGCCGCCACCGGCCGCGTGGTGAGCCGCCAGACCCATCCCTGGCGCCGCAGCACCAAGGTCACCGGCAAGGTCATCGCGCCGCGCCAGGTCGAGGCCGGCACCTGCGCCGCGTAGTCCCAGTTGTTCATCCAGGCGATCAGGATGCGCTGGCCATCAGGGGCGTTCGACCACGTGACGCCGGCATAGTGGTCGCGCCCCTGGTCCAGCCACACGGCCCGGCCGAACGGCACCTCCGGCTCGAAGACCGGGTCGAGGTTGAAGTGCTCGCCGTCGAAATCGCCGACGAAGTACTGGGTGCCGGAGCCGCCGTTCGGTGCACCCCCGCCCACGCTGCACAGCAGCACCCAGCGTTGCTCGCCGGCCGCACCGTTTTCGACCGGCAGCGGGAAAAGATCGAGGCACTCCCAGGTCCCACCGTGGCC
>NZ_JBFUGE010000102.1:0-15918 GCF_056403075.1 Ideonella sp. P3_A4
ACATTGAGCAGTGGCACGTAGCGCCCGGCGGGGGCCTGCGGGTCGATCAGCCGGCGAACTTGCGAGCGCAGGCCGTCCGCACCGATCAGCAGGTCGCCCTCGGCGTGGCTGCCGTCGGCAAAGCGGGCGACGACAACGCCATCGGCGCGCTCTTCAACGCCGACCAGCCGCTTGCCCATCTCGATGCGGATCCCGCGTCGCAGCGCTTCGTCGCGCAGCGCGGCGTAAAGGTCGGCCCGCTTGATGGTCTGGGCCACCGCGTCAACGCTGCTGCCACCGCCCAGTGCGTACATGGCCAGCGTCGCACCGTCACTCAGGGCCAGCGTCATCCGCGGCGTGTCGAAACCGCCCAGTGCACGGGCGTCGATCCCGATCGATTTCAGCGCCGCGACGCCGTTGGTGGCCAGTGTCAGGAAGCCGCCGACACCGTCGGCTCCTTGCTCGAAGGCCTCGAACAGCGTCGCCTCGATGCCCACTTTCTGCAGGGCCATCGCGGTCACCATGCCGGCGATCCCGCAGCCCACGATCAATGCTCTCATTCTTGTCCTTTCGATAGTCATTGAATGAATAGAATGAACGAGACTATACATACTATGACTAATGATGCCAATGACTGGACACCAACCGCTAGACTTTCCCCATGTCTGAACGCGCCCGACAACGATCCCCGCTGGCCCTGGTGGTGCTGGCCTTCCTGGCCGAGGCGCCGATGCACGCTTACCGCATGCATGAGCTGATCAAGCAGCGCGGCAAGGACACGGTCGTCAATGTCGGCCAGCGCAACAGCGTCTACCAGACGATCTCGCGGCTGTTGCGTGCCGGGCTGATCCAGGTGCTGGAAACGGCAAGGGACGAAGGCCGGCCCGAGCGGGTGACCTACCAGATCACCGACGACGGCGCGGCCACGTTGCAGGGCTGGATGAAGGACATGCTGGCGGTGCCGGCGGCCGAGTTCCCCGACTTGCCGGCGGCGCTGGCTTTCTTGCCGGTGCTGTCACCGAAAGAGGCGCTGCGGCAGCTCGAAGCGCGGCTGTCAGTGCAGCAGGAGCAACTGGCGGCGTTGCGTGCGGTCAGCGAGGCGCAACTGAAGGCCGGCCTGCCGCGGCTGTTTCTGGTCGAGGACGAATACCGCMAGGCGATGCTGGCGGCCGAGGTCCGCTGGCTCGAAGGCGTGGTCGACGATCTGCGCGAGAAGCGCCTGACCTGGAGCGCCGCCTGGCTGAAGCAGGTGTCGGCGCAGTTGCAGTCGGTGCCTTAGCCGTTGGCCTTGAACCAGGCCCGCGCGTCGGCTTCGTCCTGCGCGATCGCGGCGCGCAGCGCGTCGAGCGATTCGTAGCGTCGCTCGTCGTGCAGCTTGTGCAGCAGCTCGACCGAGATCAGTTCGCCGTAGCCGGCTTCGGCGTGGAATGTGGCGGGCCAGTCGAGGCAGTGGGTTTCGAGCAGCACGCGGCCGGCGTCTTCGACAGTCGGCCGCACGCCCAGGCTCGCGACGCCGGGCAGCACGACGCCGCCCAGGCCGTGGACCCGCACGATGAAGATGCCGTGCGCGGCCGGCCGCTTGAACGGGAAGCGCAGGTTCAGCGTGCGAAAGCCCAGCTCGCGGCCGAGCTTCTTGCCGTGCACCACATGGCCGCTGATCGCGTAGGGCCGGCCCAGCAGCGTGGCCGCACGCTCMATGTCGCCCCCGTCCAGCGCCTCGCGCACGGCCGAACTGGACACGCGCAGGCCATGCACCTCGTAGCTCATCATCCGCGCCACGTCGAAGCCGAGCTTCGCGCCGGCCGCATCGAGCAGCGCATAGTCGCCGGCACGTTTGGCGCCGAAGCGGAAGTCGTCGCCGACCAGCACGTAGCGGGCATTCAGCCGGTCGACCAGCATCTGCTGGATGAAGTCTTCGGCTGACAAGTTGGCCAGCGCCTGGTCGAAGCGCAGGATCACGACGTCGTCGACGCCACAGCGGGCCAGCTCGCCGAGCTTGTCGCGCAGCGTCGCGATGCGGGTCGGCGCCTTCTCGGGCGTGCCGGCCTTGGCGGCGAAGTAGTCGCGCGGGTGCGGCTCGAAGCTCATCACGCAGCTGCGCAGCCCGCGGTGTTTCGCCTCGTTGTTCAGCAGCGCCAGCATGGCCTGGTGGCCGCGGTGCACGCCATCGAAATTGCCGATCGTCAACGCGCAGCCCGGGCCGGGCAGGGCGTGGGGGTTGTGCAGGCCACGAAGAATGCGCATGGGCGCGATGTTATGCCGTGGTCCGCAGGTGACGCGCCAGCTCGTCCGCCAGGGCGTGCAGCGTGAAGGGCTTGGCGAGGTGGCCGTCCATGCCGGCCGCCTGGCACTGGGCGCTGTCGCCCTCGACCGCGAAGGCGGTCAGCGCGACGATCGGCAGCCGCTGCGTGTTGGGCCGCTGGGCTTCGGTGGCGCGCCAGCGGCGCGTGGCTTCGAAGCCGTCGAGTACCGGCATCTGGCAGTCCATCAGCACCAGGTCGAAAGACTGCTGAGTCAGCTGCGTCAGCGCCTGCTCGCCGTCGCCTGCGAGCCGCCAGCGCAGGCCCAGGCGCTCGAGCATGCCGGTCGCGACCAGCGCATTGACCGCGTTGTCCTCGACCACCAGCACGCAGGCCGGCGGCAGCGTGGGCACAGTCGCCGCCGTGGTGGTCGTGGCCGGCACGTCGGTGGTCGGCACATCGGCCATCGTGAACTCGAACACCGCGCCCGGGCCGGCAGACGTGCGGCAGACCACGTCGCCGCCCATCGCGCGAGCCAGGTGACGCGAGATCGTCAGGCCCAGGCCGGTGCCTGTGTGCCGCGCGTCGGCGTTGGTCGGGGCCTGCTCGAAGGCCGAAAAAATGCGTTCGGCCTGCGCCGGCGCGATGCCTTCGCCGGTGTCACTGACGGTGAAAACGATCAATCCTTCGCGCTGGCCGGCCGCCAGYCGCACTTCACCTTCGGCGGTGAACTTGATCGCATTGCCGACCAGGTTGTGCAGCACCTGCTTGACCCGCACCGGGTCGCATTGCACTTGCTGTGGCAGCGCCGGCCCGGCCTGAAGGTGCAGTTGCAAACCCTTGGCCTGGGCCACCGGCCGCAGCAGCGTCGTCACTTCGTTGAGCAGCGCGTGCAGCGCCACCGGCTGCGGGTGCAGCTCGATCCGGCCGAACTCGATGCGCGACACATCGAGCAGGTCGCCGATCAGGCTGAGCAGGTGTTCGGCCGAGGTCTGCACCACCTGGTTGCGGCTGGCCTGCTCGGGCGGCAAGCCCTCCAGCGCCATCAGCTGCGACATGCCGAGGATGCCATTCAGCGGTGTGCGCAACTCATGGCTGACCGTGGCGAGAAAGCGGCTCTTCGCGGCGTTCGAGTGCTCGGCCAGCAACAGTGCGCGATGGCGTTGGTCGGCGATTGCGGCGTTCTCGAAGCGCAGGCGCAACAGCTCGAGCATGCGGCCGTGGCTGCTCAGGCCTTCGACCACGATGACCACGAAGTAGATCGCCAGGCCGCCCGACACCAACCAGGCGTAGACGCCACCCTGCAGCAGGTGGAAGGCAAAGACCGGGAACAAGGTGGCGGCCATGAAATGCGTCGCATGGCGCATGTGGCTGCTGAGCGTGAACACGCCGACCGAGGCCACGCCGACCATCGAGGCCAGCACCAYGCCGTCGAGCAGACTGGGTTTGGCGGCGTGGACGACGAGCCCGACGATGCCCCAGGTCACGCCATCCAGCGTGGCCAGCAGGTCGTGTTGGCGGCGCCAGTGTTCGGCGCGTTGCGGCCAATTGGCGTCGTGGGTAAAGCGGCGCCATTGCGTGAAGCGCACGGCCCAGAGCAGCACCTTGACGCCGTACCAGCCCCAGGCCATGCCGGCGCCGACGATCGGCGCCAAGCCCCAGGCCAGCAGCGCAGCGAAGGCCAGCCCGCCCCACAGTGCCTGCGGTGTGCGCTCATACAGGATGCGCACGCGTTCGACGGCCACCTGGTCGTCGATCGCCTGACGGTCGCCGGCTTCCGGCGCCACGCTGGCGTTCTGTCGAGCCGGAGAAAGCGTTTCCATCGCCACCCCATGATAGGCAGCGGCGCGAAAGGCGGGATGCTGGTCAACCCGGCCAGCCGGGCACCCACCGCCACTGACCCGGGGCCAGATCCGCTGGCAGCACCAGCGGGCCGAACGTGCTGCGGTGCAGCGTCTCGACGCGGTTGCTGACCGCCGCGACCATGCGCTTGACCTGGTGGTACTTGCCCTCTGTCAAGGTCAGGCGCAGGCCGCATTCGCCGACCGCTTCGCAGGCGGCGGCGCGTACTGGCGCCGGGTCGTCGTCCAGCACCACGCCGGCCAGCAGGCGCTCGACCTGGGTCGTGTCGACCGGGTGCTTGCAGCCGACCTCGTAGACCTTGGGCACATGGTGCTTCGGTGAGGTGAGCTTGTGGATCAGCTTGCCGTCTTCGGTCAGCAGCAGCAGGCCGGTGGTGTCTTCGTCGAGCCGGCCGATCGGCTGCACGCCGCGCTGGCGCAGCGGCGCGGGCAGCAGTGTCAGCACGCTGGGGTGGTGCTTGGGCTTTTGCGAGCACTCGTAGCCGGCCGGCTTGTGCAGCATCACCAACGCTTGCGTGTGGAAGGGCCAGGGCTTGCCTTCGACCTCGAGCACCAGGCCGTCGGTCGGCAGGTCGACGTCGGGGTCGTCCAGGGTTTCGCCGTTGTGGCGGACCAGGCCGGCGTCGATCAGGCCGGCGCAGACGCGGCGGGTGCCAAAACCTTGGCTGAACAGGATTTGTGAGAGTTTCATGGTGTCGTGGTGAGGTCTCGCGCCGCCGGCAGGCCAGGCAGACCGGTCGCAGCGCGCACGCCGCGCAATATGGCTTGGGTGACTGCTTCGGCGGCCAGTGCGCCGAGCACGCTGAGTTGGGCATGCTCGACCGGGCCGGACACGCCGCCGGTGGCGAGCGCGAACAGCAGGTCGCCGTCGTGTTGGGTGTGGGCGGGCACGATGCTGCGGGCCAGGCCGRCCTGCGCCATCGCGGCCAGGCGGTTGGCCTGGGCTTTGTCGAGTGTCGCATCGGTCGCGACCAGGCCGATGGTGGTGTTGAGGCCGGCCAGCAGAGCGGCCGGGCCTTCGCCACGCGCCAACGCTGCCAGGCTGTTGCGCAAGCGTTGGCCGCTGCCGTCGCGGGCGCCGGCCACCAGCGCGCCGGTGGCCGGGTCACAAACGTCACCCAGTGCGTTGACAGCCACCAGCGCCGCGACGGTGATGTTGCCCACGCGCAGGGCCGCGCAGCCGATGCCGCCCTTCATCGCATGCGGCAGGCCGAACAGCTTGCCGACGACGGCGCCGGCGCCCGCGCCGACGTTGCCTTCCTCGACCGGGCCACTGTGCGCGGCTTCGCATGCTGCATAACCAGCGGCCGCATCGGGTCGGATGCTCGGGTCGCCCAGCCACAGGTCGAACAACACCGCGGCCGGAACGATCGGCACCCGTGCCGGGCCGACGGCGATGCCGTGGCCGCGTTCTTCGAGCCAGCGCATCACGCCGCTGGCCGCGTCCAGCCCGAAGGCGCTGCCGCCGGTCAGCAGCAGCGCATGGACCTTGTCGACCAGTGCACCGGGCGCCAGCAGCGCGGTTTCTCGTGTGCCGGTGGCACCGCCGCGCACGTCGATGCCGGCCACCGCACCGGCTTCGCACAGCAGCACGGTGCAGCCGGTAGGGCGGCGCGCGTCGGTGAAATGGCCGATCTTCAGGCCGGCGATATCGCCGATCGAGGCGGGGGTGGTGGGCATGCCGCGATGGTAGCCAGCGCCGGAGCGTTCCCGACAGCCGCATCATCGTCGGCGCGAGGTGTCTTTCGGCGCCAGTTATTCGGACCAAAGCGCACTAGCATCGCGGCTTCGCCTGTATGTGCCGGAGACTTGCATGCTGCGTTTCGTGATCATGGTGGCGGCCCTCATGACGGGTTCGATGGCCGCCTCGCCGGCGCAGACCAAGACCGGTGCCGCGCCGGCCGCGCGCGCGCTGCACCAGCTGTTTGCCGACGAATGGGAGCGCACGCTGCGCGAGAGTCCCGAGATGGCCAGCTACAACGGCGATACGCGCTTCGACGACCGCTGGAGCGACATGAGCCTGGCGAACATCGCGAAGCAAGAGGCAGCGGACCGCGCGGCGCTGGCGAAGCTGCACACGATCAACCGGCAGGCCTTGTCGGCCGCCGATCGGGTGCACTACGACACCTTCGAATGGCAGCTGACGCACACGATCGAGCGCCAGCGTTTCCGCGAGTACCTCGAGCCGATCAACCAGCGCAGCGGGGTGCAGCTGGCCGCCGGCATCGCCGAGATCATGCCGTTCGACGACGTGGCCGGCTACCGGCGCTACCTGGCCCGCATGGCCACGCTGCCGCAGGTGATCGACCAGGTCATCGCGCTGATGCAAGAAGGTGTGCGCACCGGCCACGTGCCGCCGCGGGTGCTGATCGAGCGTGTACCGGCGCAAATCAGCGCGCAGATCGTCGACGATCCCACGGCGAGCCCGTTCTACCGCCCATTCCTGCGCTTCACGGCGGCGGTGACCGAGGCCGATCGCCAGGCGCTCAGTGCCGAGGCGCTCAAGCATGTGCGCGAGCACATCGTGCCGGCCTACCGCAAGCTGCTGGACTATGTGAACACCAGCTACCTGCCGAAGGCGCGCACGACAGTCGCAGCGACTGATGGGCCCGACGGCCCAGCCTACTACGCCTTTCGGGCCCGCTACTACACGACCACCAACCTGAGCGTCGACGCGATCCACGAGACTGGCCTGAGGGAAGTGGCTCGGCTGCGCGCGGCGATGGACAAGCTGCAGGCCGAGATCGGCTTCAAGGGCACGCGCGAGGAATTCTTCAAGTACCTGCGCAGCGACCCGAAGTTCTTCTGCCCGACGCCCGAAGCGCTGCTCGAGGCGTATCGCGCGGTGGCCAAGCGCATCGACCCCGAGCTGGTGCGTGTGTTCCGCACCGTGCCGCGCTTGCCCTATGGCGTACGCCCGATTCCGGCCGAAGCCGCGCCCGATGCGACCGCTGGCTACTACCAGGGCGGCGCGGCGGACGGCAGCCGCGCGGCGTACTTCTACGCCAATCTCTACCAACCCGAATCGCGCCCGCGCTGGGAGATGCTGCCGCTCGCGCTGCACGAGGCCGTGCCGGGCCATCACTTCCAGTTCGCCCGCCAGCTCGAGCTGCCTGAGATGCCGATGTTCCGCAAGACGGCCTACTTCGTCGCCTACAGCGAGGGCTGGGCGCTGTATGCCGAGCAACTCGGCTACGACATGGGCCTGTACGACGACCCGTACGAGCGCTACGGCCAGCTGACCTACGAGATGTGGCGTGCCGTGCGCCTGGTGGTCGACACCGGCCTGCACGCCAAGGGCTGGAGCCGCGAGCAGGCGATCGCCTACTTCAAGGACAACGCGCCGAAGACCGAGCTCGACATCGTCAACGAGGTCGACCGCTACATCGGCGACCCGGGCCAGGCGCTGGCCTACAAGATCGGCCAGCTGAAAATTTCGGAACTGCGCCAGCGGGCGCAGCAGACGCTGGGTCAGCGCTTCAACCTGCGTGACTTCAACGACGCCGTGCTGGAGACCGGCTCGGTGCCGCTGACGGCGCTCGAAGCACGCATCGATCTGTGGATCGCGCAGCAGCGCCGCTCGCCGGCACCGCACTGACCGCTTTGATCCCGGGCTTGCCCGGGCAATGAAGCGGCATTTCGCCACATTGCGTGTTGGCGCCAGTCGGAGAGAATCTGCAACTGCGGGTAACTTGCCCTGCTCTTGCCTTCGCCCCCGTGTTGCCACCCGCCTGCCCCATATCGCTCCGAGGTGCCCAGCTGATCGTTCGCGGTCTGCTGATGGTGTTGCTCGTGGGCGCTTGGGTGGGGCCCGCGCTGGCCGCACCTGCCGCACCGGCCGCCGCCGAGGTGGCGCCGGCCAAGCGCTGGTCACATCTGACCGAGATCGCCTTCCAGCACCTGACGCAGGACAACGGCCTGCCCAACGAGATCGCCACCGCGGTGGCGGAAGACGGGCAGGGCTTTCTGTGGGTCGGCACGCTGGGTGGCCTGGCGCGCTGGGATGGCTACCGCTTCCACGTCTACAAGGCCGACCTGCACACCCCGGGCGCGCTGCCTGACAACTTCATCCAGACGCTGCACGGCGACGCCAACGGCACGCTGTGGGTCGGCACCAGCTCAGCCGGGATCGTGCGCTACGACGCGGCCAGCGACCGCTTCGTCAGCTACCCGGTCGGCGACAAGGGCTTGAGCCACGTCAGCGTGCGTTCGATCGTCGACGACGGTGCTGGCGGCTTGTGGGTCGCCACCGACGGCGGCCTGGACCACCTCGACCCGGCCAGCGGCAGCATCGTGCACGCGACCGCAGGCGGCAGCGGCTGGGCCGGGCTGGCYGGTGTGCGGGTACACGTGGTGCTGCGCGATGAACTCGGCGCGCTGTGGGTCGGCAGTGCTGCGGGCCTGTTCCGCCGCGAACCGCACGGCGACCAATTCACGCCGGTGCGGCTGCTGTCCAGCCAAGGCGCGCAGCCCGAGCCGCAGACGTTGGCTGAAGACAGCGCTGGCCGCTTGTGGGTTGGCACGCTGCAGCACGGTGCATTCGTGCTCGAAGGCCACGGCAAGGGCCCGGCCCACCCCGTCTACGAAACTTCTTCGCCCGACGGGGTGGACCTGTTGCGCGACCGTCAGGTCGTCACGCTCGCCGAAGTGCAGCCCGGCGAAATGTGGATCGGCATGGTCGGCCAGGGCATCGTCTCGGTCGACCTGGCGCGCGGCGAAACCCACCGCATTCGCAACGTGCCGACCTGGCCGATGAGCCTGCCCGATAACGCGCTGCGCGACCTGTACCGCGACCGCGCCGGCCTGGTCTGGGTGGCCACCAACCGGGGTGTCAGCCGGCACGACCCGCGCCAGTCGGYGATCCTGACGCGATTCGGCGCCACCAGCGCAGATGCATCACCGGCCGCCCGCGCCAGCACCGAGATCAGCTGGATCCTGCCGATGCCGCAGGGCCGGCTGTGGCTGGGCACGCACAAGAGCGGGGTCGACATCCTCGACGGCACCGGCGCGCGGGTCGGCATGCTGAAGCCCGATGCGGCGCACCCCGACACGTCGCTGCCGCAAGACATCGTGCTCGGCATGGAGCACGCCCCTGACGGCGGCGTCTTCATCGGCACCAAGCGGGGCCTGTACCACGCGAGTGCGGATGGCCACCGCGTCATGCGCGTCACGCTCACGGGTCGTGACCCAGCGGCATCGACCTGGGCGCTGCTGGCCGATGGCGACAACTTGTGGATAGGTGGCCAGACCGACGGCCTGTGGAAGCTGGACCTGCGAACTCAGACCACCACGCCGGTGCTGCGCGACAAGGCATCAGGCCTGAGCGACCAGCGCATCATCGTGCTGGCCAAGGGCAGCAACCACACGCTGTGGGTCGGCACGCGCTACGGCCTGAACCAGGTCGACCCGTCGACCGGCGAAGTGACGCGTTATCTGCCGGACCCGGCGTCGCCGCGCGGCCTGTCGGCCGGCTTCGTCACTGCCTTGTTGCCCGATGCGCAGGGCCGCTTGTGGGTCGGCACTTATGGCGGCGGCATCGATGTGCTGCCCTTGCAAGACCGCATGGGAAGCGTGACCCGCCTGGGCACGCCGCAGGGCCTGCCCGACGGCAACGTCAACGCCTTGCTGGAAGACCCGCAGGGCCAGATCTGGGCCAGCACCGACAACGGCCTGGCCAGAATCAGCCCGGCCACCCTGGCGATGCGCGCACTGCGGCGGGCCGAAGGCGTCGTCTTCCCGACCTACTGGACCGGCTCGGCCGCCCGCACCGCCGAAGGCGAGCTGCTGTTCGGCGGTGCCGGCGGCATGACGATCGTGCGCTCTGAGCGGTTGCAGGCCTGGCAGTACCACCCGGCGGTGGTGGTCACCGATCTGAAGGTCGGCGGTCGCAGCCTGCCGGCGGCGCGCTTCGCCGTGGCGGACGCGGCCGGCGTCGCCACGGCGGCCAACGCATTGATCGTGCCGTCCGAGGCCAACAGCCTGGCCGTCGAGTTTTCAGCCATCGATTTCTCGGCGCCCGAGCGCAACCGATACGCCTACAAGCTCGAAGGCTTCGACGCCGACTGGGTCGAGACCGATGCATCGCGCCGGCTCGCGGCCTACACCAACCTGCCGC
Organism: Ideonella sp. P3_A4; assembly: GCF_056403075.1. NCBI lineage: Bacteria > Pseudomonadati > Pseudomonadota > Betaproteobacteria > Burkholderiales > Sphaerotilaceae > Ideonella > Ideonella sp. P3_A4. Next base: position 10,197 of record NZ_JBFUGE010000102.1, read on the forward strand.
CGGGCAACTACCGGTTGATGTTGCGGGGCTCCAACCGCGACGGTGTCTGGAGCGAGCGTGTCGTCGGCCTGCCGATCCGCGTGCGGCCGGCCTGGCACCAGACGATCTGGTTCCGCCTCGGCGTCGCGCTGGCGCTGTTCAGCTTGCTGGTCGTCATCGTGCAGGTGCGCACGCGGCTGCTGCGGGCCCGCCATGTCGAGCTCGAGCGCAAGGTGCGCGAGCGCACAGCCGAGCTCGAAGCGCTGCACAAGGCCTTGAAAGACAAGTCGCTGGTGCTCGAACTCAGCAGCATCACCGACCCACTGACCGGCCTGCACAACCGCCGCTTCCTGACCGACCACATCGAGCAGGACATCGCGGCCAGCCTGCGCCGCTGGCAAGAGGCGCGCGCGGGCGGTGGCACGCCGATCGACACCGACAGCGTGTTCTTCCTGCTCGACGTCGACCACTTCAAGCGCGTCAACGACGTGCATGGCCACGCGGTCGGCGACGCCGTGCTGGTGCAATTCAGCCGCCGCTTGCGCTCGGTGATGCGCGAGTCCGACTACCTGGTGCGCTGGGGCGGCGAAGAGTTCCTGGCGGTGGCGCGCGACACCGACCGTGCCCGCGCCGAAGAGCTTGCCGAGCGCATGCGCGCGGTGGTCGCCGAAACCCCGTTCGTGACCGACGACGGCAAGCTGCTGACGGTGACCTGCTCGATCGGCTTCGCCTGCCTGCCTTACCTGCCGTGGCGGCCGCACGCGCTGGGCTGGCAAGACGTGGTGCGCTTGGCCGACCTGGCGCTGTACGCCGCCAAGCGCGCCGGTCGCGACGCGTGGGTCGGCCTGCACGCGACCGAAGAGGCGCAGCCCGAGAGTCTGCTCGCGACCGCCTCGGGCGGACCGCAAAAGGCTCTGCACGAAGGCGGCATCCGCACCACCAGCAACAAACCGCTGGATGTGGTCGCCCAGGCCCTGGCGCCCGCYGCGACCGGCGAAGGCGCTCCCTGGCCGTTCAGCCCCGCGTCAGCGCAGACCTGATCTGCCCGGCCCGCCGGGGCCGATGAACGGGCCGACTTTCGCGGCATCATCTGGCCATGACCGATGCCACCACTTCATCGGCCCGTGCCGGCGCCGCGCGTCTGGACTGGCGGGCCTGGCTGCGAGAGTTTCTGCACTTCACGCTCAAGGAAGCCCACGCCTGCATCTTCGCCGGGCTGTTCTTCGCGTCGGTGCTGTTCGTGCCGCGCGCCGGGGTGCTCGGCGTTCCGCGCTACGACCTGTTGCTGCTGATTGCGCTGGTGATCCAGGCCGGGCTGGTTTGGACCGGCCGTGAGACCGCCGACGAGCTGAAGGCCATCTGCTTGTTCCACTTGCTTGGCTTCGCKCTCGAAGTCTTCAAGACTTCGAGCGGCGTCAAGTCCTGGTCCTACCCCGACTTTGCCTACACCAAGGTCTTCGGCGTGCCGCTGTTCTCGGGCTTCATGTATGCAGCAGTCGGCAGCTACATCATCCAGGCCTGGCGGCTGCTGAACCTGCGTGTCGAGCACCACCCGCCGTACTGGATGGCGGGCCTGATCGCCAGTGCGATCTACCTCAACTTCTTCACGCACCACTTCATCGGTGACTATCGCTGGTACCTGGCGGCCGTCGCGCTGGGCCTGTATGCGCGCGCACAGATCGTGTTCCGACCCTACCGCATCGACAGGCGCATGCCGCTGGCACTGGGCCTGGTGCTGGTCGGCTTCTTCATCTGGCTGGCTGAGAACATAGGCACCTTCTTTGGCCTCTGGGCCTACCCCCACCAGTTGGGCGCGTGGGCCGCGGTGCACGTGACGAAGTGGAGTGCCTGGTCGCTGCTGGTGCTGATGAGCTTCACGATCGTCACCAACCTCAAGCACATCAAGGCGACGGTTTACGTTCCGCGCTGATCCGCCATTTCATTCGCGCGACACCGATGGAAACGATCGGGGCATACGCAGCAACATGGCGTCCGTTAACCTGCGCCGCGGCTGGACCGGTCACGCTGCGGGCACATCAGTTGCTCCGACATGACAACAGGCCCGGGTGCACAACACCTTGCGCGGCCGCCCTTCACCGGATCCGAGGAGTGACGACATGAACCGCCTGCTATCGCTTTTGTGCCTGACCCTGCTGGCCAGCACCAATGCCTCGGCCGAACCCAACGTGCTGTTGGGCGCCCATGTGGGCTCGCAGCACGACCCCCGCTCGAAGGAGAAGTTCGAGGCGTTCGAGAAGCAGATCGGTCGCAAGCTGACGATCGACAACGACCACGAAGACTGGGCGCTGTTCCCTGATGTCGACCGTGTCAAGTGGAACCGCGCCAATGGCCGCCGTTCGATGCTGTCGTGGCGTATCGTCTTCCAGCGCAGCGACCCGTCCAAGGGCTGTGCAACGGCCGATGCGATCAACGCCGGGACTTATGACGACCAGCTGCGCAAGCAGGCCGAGCAGGTCAAGGCCTTGGGCGGCCCGCCGATCCTGGTTCGCTACAACTACGAGATGAGCAACAACCAGGAGAACACCTGCTTCACTGGGTTCAAGGTCAAGACGAATCTGCCGCTGGCCGGCACCAAGTACGTCGCCGCGTGGAAGCACGTAGTCGACATCTTCCGCAAGGTCGGTGCGAACAACGTCGAATGGGTCTTTGCGCCAGGGCACAACGCCTACATCAGCGGCGAGTGGAAGAACTTCTACCCAGGCAACGACTATGTCGACTGGATCGGCATCGACAACTACAACAAGGGCAACCAGGCCAAGTCCTTCGCCACCGACCCGGGCATGCTGGCCTTTTATGCCGCGACCTCCGGCATGGGCAAGCCCCTGATGGTGGCCGAGACCGGCGCTGTCAGTGACCCCAAGAAGAACCCCGACCCGCAGACCCTGTGGCTGCAGACCGCGCGTGAGTTCCTGAAGACGCACCCGCAGATCAAGGCCTTCTTGTGGTGGCAGAACGCGGGCAAGCTGAAGAAGGAAGACCGCAGCTACGAGGGCTCAGGCTACGAGTTGCAAGGCCCTGGGCTGGAAGCCTTCAAGGCGATGGCCAACGACCCGCATTTCGGCAACAAGTAAGCCGCCTCAAGGGGCCTGGCGTTCGCCAGGCGCCCAGCGGGCCGCGAGCCAGCCGCGCAACGCCTGGGTGAACGCCATCGGCTCGCGGCTCAGCGCAGCGTTGGTGGCCAGTCCCAACGCCAGCCCCCAGAACGCCGCACCCAGGCCCAGGAACACGGTGCCCGACGCCGTGACGACGAAGGTGACCAGCGCGGCTTCTCGCTGGCCCTCGTCGGCCATCGCGCCGCCCAAGCCGTTTTGAATCGCGCCCATCAAGGCGAGGCCCGCGATGGCGGCAACCAGCGCGTGCGGCAGGGCCGCGAACAGCGCGGCCAGCGTCGCACCGAAGGCCCCGACGATCAGGTACAGCGCGCCGCACGCGACGCCGGCCACATAGCGCCGTGCGGGGTTCTCGTGTGCCTCCGGTCCGGTGCAGATCGCCGCGGTGATCGCGGCCAGGTTGATGCCGTGGGCACCGAACGGCGCCAGCAGCAGCGAGGCGATGCCATTGGTCGTGACCAGCGGGTTGGCCGGCGTCGTATACCCGGCGGCGCGCATCACTGCGATGCCGGGCACGAACTGACCTGTCAACGTGACCAGACACAAGGGCAAGCCCAACCCCAGCATCGTGCGCAGATCGAACTCGGGCGTGGTCCAGACCGGTCGGGCCCAGGTCAGCGACAAGGCTTCGAGCCGCAGGTCGCCGGCCAGCGCGGCGAAGGCCGTGCCGCCCAGCAGCACGCCGGCAATCGCATAGCGCGGCTGCAGGCGCTTGAGCACCAGAAAGAGCACGAACATCGTGCCCACCAACATCGGCGCGCTGCGGGCGGCGCCCAGCACGTCGATTGCGAAGCGCAGCAAGATGCCGGCCAGCATCGCTGCGGCGATCGCCCGCGGCACACGTTTCATCAACGCGTCGAACCAGCCGCTCCAGCCGAAGAAGGTGATCAGCGCGGCCGAGAAGAGGTAGGCGCCGATCGCCTGCGGGAGCGTCACGCCGGGCAGGGCGGTTACCAGCAGCGCGGCGCCGGGCGTCGACCAGGCGGTGATCACCGGCGCTCGGAAACGCAGGCTCAAGGTGATCGCGGTCAGGCCCGCACCGATCGAGATGGCCCAGATCCACGACGACAACAGCTCGGGGCCAAGGTGTGCGGCTTGGGCAGCCTGGAACACGATCACCAGCGGGCCGGCATACGAAACGACGACGGCGATGACGCCGGCAACGAGGGCTGAAAGCGAAATGTCTTGGCGCATGCGGCGATGATCGCCACGGCCTTGTGGCGGCGGCAGATACAGTCGGCCGCAATCTTTCGGATACAGCCTGTCGATCATCCAGATGCCAAGCGCTACCACCTCGACCTTCCTGTACCGTGAGGTGGCGCAGCGGCTGATGGCGCAGATCGACGCCGGCGTCTTTTTGCCCGGCCAGCGCCTGCCGTCGGTGCGCCAGCTGATGGCGCAGGAGCGCATCAGCCTGTCGACCGCCAACCAGGCGATCGAATGGTTGGAACGGCACGGCTACCTGGTGACTCGCCCACGCGCAGGCTGTTTCGTGCCCGAGCAGCGCCGCGCCCGCATGGCCGAGCCGGCACGCACGCGCACCGCGCTGGCCTCGCAGCCGATCCAGGTCAGCCGCCTGGTGGCGGACGTGAACCTTGCCACCCAGCAACCGCAACTGCTGCCGCTGGGCGCCGCGGTGGTGCACCACAGTCTTCTGCCGATGCGTGAGCTGGGCCAGGCGCTGGCCGACGCGGCACGCAAGCGCCGCATCGACTGCACCCGCTATGCGCTGCCGCCAGGCCATCCCGAGCTGCGGCGGCAGATCGCGATCCTGTCGCGTGACTGGGGCTGCGATCTCGCGGCCGACGACATCGTGGTCACCGCCGGCGACACCGATGCGCTCGAACTGGCGCTGCGCACGGTGACCCGCCCCGGCGACCGCGTCGCGATCGAGTCGCCGACCTACTTTGGCATCCTGCAGACGATCGAGAACCTGGGCCTGCAGGCGCTGGAGGTCGCCACCGACCCGCGCGACGGGCTGGATGTGGACGAACTGGCGCGCGCGGTGGCCGCTTCGCCGGTGGCGGCGGTGGTGCTGAACCCGACCTTCCACAACCCGTTCGGCTGCTGCATGCCCGACGAGCAGAAGCAGCGCCTGGTGGCCTGGCACACGGCCCAGCGCCTGCCGCTGATCGAAGACGATGTCTTCGGTGACCTGTACTTCGGCAGCCAGCGCCCGCGGCCCTGCAAGGCCTTCGACGCCGAGGGCTGGGTGCTGACCTGCTCGTCGTTTTCGAAGACGCTGGCACCGGGCTACCGCGTGGGCTGGTGCGTGCCCGRCCGCTTTCTCGAAGAGTTCGTCCGCCTGCAGTATGGGCGCGCGCTGGCGGTCAGCGCACCACCTCAGCTGGCCATTGCCGACTACCTGGGCGGCCGCGACCATGCTCGCCACCTGCGCACGCTACGCGAGCGCTTTGCGCAGCAAAGCGGGTGGGTGCGCAGCCACATCGAGCAGGCCATGCCGGCCGGCACTAAGGTGACCGACCCGAGCGGCGGCTTCGTGTTCTGGATCGAGCTGCCCGAGGGCAGCGACAGCCTGGCGATCTACCGCCAGGCGCTGGCCGCCGGCGTCAGCCTGGCGCCGGGCCCGATGTTCTCGGCCCGTGGTGGCT
>NZ_JBFUGE010000103.1:0-15845 GCF_056403075.1 Ideonella sp. P3_A4
CGTCGCCGCCGCTGCACTGCAGGTCTTTCACCACGGCGAGGTGGCGCGCGCTCACCTTGAAGGTGGCGCTCTTGATTGCGCCGTCTTCGTTGCTGACAGTCAGCACGATCTCGTAGTCGCCCGGTGCCGCGAATGAGTGGCTCGGCGATGCTTCAGAACTCGACGTGCCATCGCCAAAGTCCCAGCGAAAGCTCAGGCCGCCGTCCGGGTTGGCGACGTCGCTGCTGAATTTTGCGGGCGAGTCGGTGTCGGTCGTGCTGGAGCCACTGATGGTGACAATCTCCGGCAAGGGCGTGGGCCCATCCCCTCCACCACCACCGTCGTCACACGCGCTCAAGAAAAGGCAAAGGCTCAACAGCCCGGCCAGGCAGGCCCGGTACGCACGCATCCCTCACTCCCTCAGATTCGTTGGTTTTTCAGAACACGAAATGATACAAGTGCCGCGACCGCGGCCATGGCGGGCTAGCGTGAAGAAGCTGGCGTGGAAGGCTCGCACGGCCCATGGTGCTGACGGAAGTCACGCGGCCGGATCGCCCCCAGCGTGGCATGCAAGCCGCGCCGCGCACGGCGAGCGTTCATCTCTTCGCTGGCATAGGGGCCGGGGTCGTGGTGGAAGAGGTCGCTCCAGGCGTGGCCGTCTTGCACCAGGCGGGCGCCGATGTCGTGGTGGGCTACTGAAACGCGGGCCAGGATACGGCCCCAACTGTCGTAGCCGAGCTCTTCCACCTGAAGGTCTTGTTCTTTGACAAGGTCGGCCAACGCATCGCGCGCGGCCACGCCGCCGGCCTGGCAGATCTCCGGTGCATCGAGACCTTGAAGGCGCAGCTTGATCGGCCGGCCACCGGTTGCTGGTCGCACCCAAAGCGTGTCGCCATCGCTGACATGCGTGGCGCGGCCGGTCATTGCCGCCAACGGGGTGCAAGCCAAGGCGGCGAGCAGCCAGACGGCGGCCCGGTGTTTCATGCGAAGGCTCATGCGCCGGCGAAGAAGAAACGGTAGACGGCCCACCCCGCGAGCCCGAGCATCGCGAGCCAGAACAACGCGATCAGCAACGCGCCCCACCACAGCTTCGGCAAACGTTCGGCGTGAATCTCGGCCTCTTGCATGCAGCCTTGCCACAGCGGCGCCGGCACCAGCCTGACGACCAGCGCAACGCCGAGCGGGATCAGCACGATGTCGTCGAGCTGGCCGAGGATCGGGATGAAGTCCGGGATCAGGTCGATCGGGCTCAAGGCGTAGGCCAGCACACCCCACGCGATCATCTTCGCGCCGCGCGGTGTGTCGCGGTGGCGGGCCAGCTTCCACAGCGCGATCAGGTAGGTGGCGAGGCGGGTCGTGGGGGCCACGCGCCAGGCTTTGCCGAACAGGCTCATGAAGCGGTGCGCCTCTTGCTCACAACGAACGAATGAGCGGCGGATTGTAGGAGGCGCATCAGACGCTCTTGGGCGCGCTGCGAGCACCGCGTGGCCTCGGCGGCATCGAGATGCCCGCCGGCGGCGCATCGAGCCGCTGCTCGGCTTCGGCCAGAAGTCGGGCCAGCCGGTCTTTCATCTTCTCGTTGCTCAGGCGCTCTCGAAACCGCTCGACCATCAACGGCAGCGAGAACGGGCTCGGTGCCCGCAGTTCGGCCCACAGCAGACGCCGTGCCGACAAGCCCTGCAGCACCTCGCGCAAGCGCCCCAGCTCGAGCTCCTGCGACAAGGCTTCATGCTCGGCTTGCCCGAGCAGGCGGTTGCCGGCGTCGTACTTGCGAAACACCTCGTAGAACAACGACGACGAGGCTTGCAGCTGGCGCGCGCCCTTGTTCGCGCCTGGATAGCCGGTGAACACCAGCCCGGCGACGCGGGCGATCTCGCGAAAGCGCCGCTGCGCCAACTCGCGCGCGTTCAGGCTGGCGAGCACGTCCTCCAGCAGATGGTCCGTGGTGAACGCCTGGTCGGCTTCCAGCGCCTCGGTGCTGATCGGCTTGGCACCGAGCAACTCGAAGCCTAGGTCATTGAAGGCCAGCGAATAGGTGTTGGGATCGTCACGCGCCAGCCGCCATGCCAGCAGACCCGCCAGGCCGAGGTGCACATGCCGGCCGGCGAAGGGGTAGACGAAGAGGTGGTGGCCTTCGCGCGAGCGATAGCGCTCGACCAGCAGCGTGCCGGGCTCGGGCAGACGCGACAGCCGCCGCTGCGCGTCCAGCATCGGGCCGGCGGCGCGCAGCTCCGGGCTGTCCAGCACCAGAGCGCCACCGGGGCCTGAACCAGCGCGTTCCAGCACGGTGCGGACGGCGTCGGACATCTCGGTCGAGAACGCCATGCGCGCGCCGTTCCACACCACCACGCGCCCCTTGGGTTTCGTCGCGGTGCGCACGAAGGCCGTCATCTCCTTGGTGCGGACGTACTCGAGCACGCGACCAGCGAAAACAAAGCAGTCGCCGGCTGACAAGCGCGCAATGAAGCTCTCTTCGATCGTGCCCAGCGTGCCACCGCTGACCCACGCGACCTTCATCGCGCTGTCGCCAACGATGGTGCCGACTTGCAGCCGGTGGCGCTGCGCGATGCCGCGGTCGGGCACCCGGTAGCTGCCAACCCCGGGCCGCGCGGCGTCCGTCCCCTCCGCTTCGACCCACTGCACGCGGTGGTACTCGGGGTAGGCGTGCAGGCTCGCGCCGCCGCGTTCGACGAAGGCCAGCGCCCAGTCGAACTCTTCGCGCGTCAGGTCACGGTAGGCGCGCGCATGTCGCACCTCATCGAACAAGGCGTCGGCGGTGAAGCCACCACCCAGCGCCACGGTGACCAGGTGCTGCACCAGCACGTCCAAGGGCTTGTCGGGTGAGTGCCGTTGCTCCACGCGACCGGCGAACGCCGCTTCGCGGGCCCCGACCGCCTCGATGAGCTCCAGCGTGTTCGTCGGCACCACGGTCACGCGACTAGGCCGGCCCGGCGCATGACCGGAGCGGCCAGCACGTTGCAGCAGCCGCGCGACACCTTTGGCCGAGCCGATCTGCAACACACGCTCGACCGGCAGAAAGTCCACGCCCAGGTCCAACGACGAAGTCGCCACCACCGCTTTCAGCGTGCCCGCCTTCAAGCCGGCCTCGACCCACTCGCGCACCGCTTTGTCGAGCGAGCCATGGTGCAACGCAATCGAGCCGGCCCAGTCCGGCCGCGCCTCCAGCAGCAGTTGGTACCAGATCTCGGCCTGCGAACGCACGTTGGTGAAGATCAGCGTCGTGCCGGGGCTGTTCTCGATTTCGCGCACCACCGCCGGCTGCATTTGCGCGCCGAGGTGACCGCCCCAGGTGAAGCGGCCGGGCTCGTCGGGCAGCAGCGTGTCGATGATCAAGGTCTTGTCGATGCGGCCCTGCACCAGCCGACCACTGTCGTGGCCCAGCAGCGTGCCCATGGCATCACCCAGGTTGCCCAGCGTGGCCGACAGGCCCCACACCACCAGTCCGGGGTTCCAGCGCGCCAGTCGCGCCAGCGACAGTTGCACCTGCACGCCACGCTTGCTGCCGATCAGTTCGTGCCATTCGTCGACGATCACCGTGCGCACCTGGCTCAGCTCGGCTTCGGCGTTCGCACGCGTCAGCATCAAGCTGAGCGACTCAGGCGTCGTGACCAGCACCGTGGGCCAGCGCTTATCTTGCTTCGCACGCTCGGCGGACGGCGTATCGCCACTGCGCAGGCCCAGCGTCGCGCGCGGCCGCAGGTCCATCAGCGGCGCTTGCAGCGCGCGCAACGTGTCTGCGGCCAAGGCCCGCATCGGCGTGATCCACAGCACCGACAAGGGCAGCGCCCCCGAACCTTTCGTCTCGGCAATGCGCGCGATCGCACCAAAGGCCACCGCGTAGGTCTTGCCAGCGCCGGTGGTAGCGTGCAGCAGCCCGCCTTCGCCCCGGTCCATCGCGGCCCAGACCTCGCGCTGGAACGCGAACGGCTGCCAGCCTCGGCCGGCGAACCAGGCCTCGGCGGCAGCGGTGTCAGGCATCGAGTGGCACGGCGCTGACGATCCAACCCTCGAGCGCATCCAGCGTCGGCGGCAAGCCCCAGTCCTGCTGCCCGCTGGCCCATCCCGCCTGCAGCATGCACAGCACCGCGTCGARCCGGTCGCCACTCGCGTCGGCCACCAGCGCATCACGCTGCGCGTGGCTCAGCCTCAGGCGCAAGCCCAGGCGCGTGCGGCCTTGCTCCAGCGCGTCGACGATGTCCTTGCGGGCGATCAGCCGCTCGGGCGTCTGCTTGGCCTTGTCGTCGCTCTTGTACGAACGCGTGCCGATCAGTTCACGCGCCAGCAGGCCGGGGTAGGCCTCCAGCGCGACCCGGTCGGCATCACCCTCATGCAAGCCGGGCAGATGAGCGCCGGCTTCGATGAGCCGGGGCACCCCGGCATGCAGCATGAAGGCCACCGGCGGGTTGACCCACTTCATGCTCGGTGACGAACCTGCCGGGCCGTCGCAGGCGCGGTGTGCGAACTTGGCGCCGACCGGCCGCGCGGCACAGAAAGCGGCAAAGGTCTCGCGGATCTCGTCGCGGCTCAAGCCCGCATAGTGCTGCATCAGGCCGCGCCAGTCCTGCGGCCAACCGAGGTGTTCGACCAGCTCGCGCGGCAGGCCGAACGGCAGATCGAAGCCACCGACCCAGGGCCCCGGCGTGCGAAGCAAGGTTTCGAAAGCCTCGAAGCTGGCCAGCGTGTCGACCGCCTCCAKCTTCAGCACCGCACCCGAGCGCCGGCCCCAGGCCGCGACGATGGGCTTGGCCGCGCGTGGTGCGCTGGAAAAATCGACGCCGAGCAAACGGGGCTCGGCGTTGGCGTCGGCGACATGAGGTGGTGTTGACATGGTTGCGATCGATTCTCGCCGCGGCCCACCCCACCCGCGTGACCCAGGGCCATCACAGCCGTTAACAACTGGCCTGCGGGCAGCGACCGAAAATGGCGCCATGCCCGCTCGCCGAAAGCTCGTTCTCGCCCTGATCGCCCTGCTGCTGTTCGCTGCCGTCGCAGCGGCCTACCACGTGGCCCTGCAACGCCTGCAAGGCGCATTGCTGCAAGCCCTTGGGCCACGCGCCAGCGTCGGCGCCATCGAACTCGGCTGGTCCGGGCTGACGGTGCGTGACCTGCACATCAGCGCCGGCCCGGGCTGGCCCGCAGACGAAGAACTGCACGCCGGCCGTGTGCGCGTGCGGCCCGACCTGGCCAGTGCGTTCGGCGGCTGGCGCGTGCAGCGGATCGAGATCGACGATGCCCGCATCGTGCTGCTGCGTGGTCGCGACGGGCGCCTGCGCGTGTTGCCCTCTGTGCTGGGGGATGCGCACAAGTCGGCGCCCGCACCCGCGCCGGCCGCGAGCGCCGCTCCACCGACCCGGGTCCTGATCGATCACMTGGTGTTGAACCAGGTGCAAGTCGACCTGTACGACGCCAGCCTGCCGGGCCAGCGTGCGCCGCACCGCGTGCAACTGGCCGATCTCAACGCCCAGCTCGACCATCTCGCCGCCCCGACTTTCGACGAGCCGATGGTGATCACGCTGCAAGCCTTGTTCAAGGGGCCGACGCAGGATGGCAAGCTTCAGATCAACGGCGATCTGACGCCGGCCACGCGCGAGGCCGACCTGAAGATTCGCCTCAACGGCGCCGACCTGCTGGCACTGCAACCCTATCTGCTGAAAGCGGTCGATGGCGGCATCAAGCACGGCCTGCTGGATCTGACGCTGGACGCCCGCGTGCACAACCAGCAACTGCGCGCCCCCGGCCAGGTGGTACTGACCGGCCTGCAACTGGCCAGCGGCCCGGGCGTAATGGACCGCTTCGCCGGCATGTCGCGCCAGGCCGTGCTGTCGGGGCTGGAGCGCAAAGGCCGCATCGACATGAAGTTCACCCTCGAAGGCCGGCTGGACGACCCGTCGTTCTCGGTCAACGACAGCCTGGCCAAGCGCTTTGCCAGCGGGCTGGCCGAGTCACTCGGCGTCAGCGTGTCGGGCGTCGTCGAGGGTGTCGGCGACATGGTGAAGGGGCTGTTCGGGCGGTAGCGACTCCGCATCCAGAGCCCCACGCCGCGGCATCCTCCAGTAGAGTTTCATCGGCCCCGCCATGAAACGCGAAGACGCCCCCGCGCCCCACCTGCTGCCGCCGCGCGAGCAGGTCGAGATGGCTTTGGCCGAGATCGAGCGCAGTGCGGCTTTCCGCAGCTCGGCACGGCACCGCGCGCTGCTGCACCACCTGGTCGCGGGGCTCTACGATTCATCCGCCGCGCCGCTGAAAGAAGCGGTGATCGCGGTCGACGTCTTTGGCCGCCCCGCCGCCAGCTTCGACCCCAAGCAGGATTCGATCGTGCGCGTCGAAGCCCGTCGCCTGCGCTCGCGCCTGGCCGCTTACTACCGCGCCGAAGGCAGCGAGGCCACGTTACGCATCGAGTTGCCGGTGGGCAGCTATTTGCCGGTGATCGCCGCGCACGACGGCGTGGCTCACGTGCCCGGGCTGACGCGGCATGCGCGCGACCTGGTGGAGCGCGGTGAACACTTCCTGCGCCAGGCCTTGTCGAAGGTCACGCTGGAGCAGGCACGGGAGCGCTTCGAGCAAGCGCTGCAAGAGTCGCCCGAGCACGCGCCAGCCTGGGTGGGCCTGGGCCGCGCGTGGTTGAACCTGGCCACGGGCTGGTACCGGGAGCCGGCTGCCGCTTCAGCCGAGGCAGGGCGCGCCCTGCGCCAAGCGCTGCAGCTCGACCCGACGCACGCAGTGGCCCACGTGCTGCTGGGCGCGATCCAGCACCAGTTCGAGCATGACTGGGCCGAGGCCAGGCGCAGCTTCCGGCGCGCGCTGGCGCTGGCGCCGGAACTGGCGTTCGTCCACTCGGCCTACGGCTGCCACCTGGTCATCCACGGCGCGTTCGACGAGGCCGAGCGTGAGCTCAAGCGCGCGCGCCAGCTCGACCCGCACTACATCAACACCCGCCAGCACATGATCAACCTGCGCATCGCGCAGGGCCGCTGGGGCGACGCCGAAGCCGAAGCTGAAGCGATGGCGGACATTGCGCCGGCCACGATGGCCATCGCCGGCATCCGCGGCACGATCGCGATGTGCCGCGGCGACGCCGCGGCCGCGATCGGCCACTACCAGCAGGCCCGCGATGCGATGCCCGACTACCCCGGCTGCCATGTGGCGCTGGCCGGTGCGTTGGCCCTCGCCAGCCGGGCCGACGAGGCCGACGCGCTGATGTCCGACACCTTGCAGCGCTTCGCCGGACAGCCGCTGTCGCCCTATGTGCTGGCGATCTTCGAAACCCGGCGCGGCCGGCCGAACGAGGCCTTCACGTTGCTCGAACGCGCGGTGCGTGAGTGTGATCCGCAGGTGATGCAGACACCGTTCGAGCCCAGCTTCGCCGCGCTGCACGAGCACACCCGCTGGGCCCCGCTGCTGAAGTCTCTCAAGGCTTGAACGCCAGCCACCGGTGCACGTAGTTCGTGCCGGTCGGGATGGTCGTGCTGACGGTGTTCGTCGCGGTCGAGACCGCCGTCAACGGGGTGTCGACGAAGCAGCAATCACCATCGCCCACCATCAGCACCTTGCCGTCCGGGCTCATCGCCAAGCCGTAGGCGCCGGGCACCGGGATGGCCGGGCCGACGATTCCGGTCTTCAGTGTCACCGGATACACCGCGCCGAGGGTGTTCGACACATACGCCGTCTTGCCGCTCGGCGTGATCGCCACCTGCGTCGTGCAGCAGGACTGCGGGATCGTGATCGGCACCGCCGCGGCCTTGTTCTTGGCCACCTTGATCGGCCACAGCGGGCCGTTGGTGCAGGCGGCATAGACCGTCGCGCCGTTGGGTGCGGCGGCCATGCCAGAGGGTGTGCAACCTGGAGACGGGAAGCTGATCGTTTTGACCAGCTTCGGGTTCGCGCCCAGCTTGACGACCGAGACGCTGCCGCCGCCCTGGTTGGCCACATAGACCGCGCTGCTGTCGGGCAGCACTGCGACGCCTTGCGGCGAGCTGCCCACCGTCACCGTCTTCACGTTCGCGGTGTTGGCAGTCGAGATCACCGCCAGTGTGTTCGACGAGGCGCCAGCGGTGACGATGGACTGCCCGTCCGGTGTGACCGCGACGAAGATCGGGATCGACACGCCGGCCGAGAACGCCGTGCCAGCGGTGAAGGTGGCCGTGTCGATCGGCGTGATCGTGCTCTCGCCGGCATTCAGCACATAAGCCTTGCTGCCGTCGGGCGCAAAGGCGATGCCGGCCGGGCAGTTGCCGACCGGAATCGTTGCGCCGAGCGTCCACGGTTTGCCGGTCAGTTGGGTGACCGAGTTGTTGGTCGGGCACTGGTCGTTGCCGACGTAGACGGTGTAGCCGGAAGCCGGTCCGGCCAGGACTGCGATCAGGGCCGCGACTGCGGCAGCTGGTGTGCGAAGCATGGCGATCACCTCCTTGGATGAAGGGGCCGGTCGCCATCGGCCGGCCCGTGCCGTGCAGTGTGGGCAGGTGGTCTCTGAAGCGTCCACCGCCGCGGGGTGACCGCGGGGTGACTTTGCGCGCACCGTGCACTCAGGCCGGTGTCGTCAGGTAGACCTTGGTCATGCGCACCATCTCGCGCGTGGCCTGCCTGATCGACACGCCAGCCGGCCGCTCGAAGACCACCGCATGCACCAGCCCGTGCAGCGAATGCATCAGCAGGTAGACGGCCAGGCGCTGATCCGGTACGCGAATCTCGTCCGGGTAGCGCGCCAGCAGTGTGCGGATCTGCGCGCTGATCTTGGCCTCGGTCTCCACGTGGTCGTCCAGCACGTCCAGCCCGGCGAGCTGGGTCTCCAGCACACGGTGCAGGCCGGCTTCGACGCGGTGCGCCTCGACGATGCCTTCGAGCAGCAGGCTCAGCGCCGCCTCGAAGCCCAGGCCTTCGCTGTCGGCCAACGAACGCTCGACAACCTGGTTCATCTCGCGGGCGTGGCGCTCGTGCAGCGCGGCGATCAGCGCGTCCTTGTTCGGAAAGTACTGGTACAGCGAGCCGACACTGACGCCGGCCAGCTCGGCCACCACGTTGGTGTTGGTAGCGGCGTAACCGCGCTCGACCAAAACGCGAGCCGCCGCGTCCAGAATGGCCGTGACGGTGGCCTGTGAACGCGCCTGGCGCGGCGATTTGCGGGGGCTGATCGTGGGCGTGGCCATGGTCGGGGTGGACTACGGAAATGCGAGTTGGAAATGTGAGCAGAAGCTCGCATAGTCTGGGCCAAGCGCTGCGGCGCGTCAAACCCACCCGATTCCCGCCCGAGCCGATGACCCCACGCCCCTACACCGTCTTCATGCTGCTCAAGGCCACCGCCGCGTGGCTGGCCTTGCCCCCCGACCAACGCAACGCGATCTACGACGGCGCGTTGTTCAAGGTCTTCAACCGCTTTCCCGAGGTGCGGCTGCGCTTTTTCGACGCCAGCGCCTTCCATGGCCGCTGTTCGGACGTGCTGGTCTGGGAGACCAGCGACATGCCCGAATACCGCGACGCCGTCGACACGCTGCGCAGCGACGACCTGCTGGCCAAGCCGTATTTCGACGTGCTGGACGTGATTCCCAGCATTGCCGACGGCGGCCGGGAGCCGGTCTGCAGCCCGCTGCCAGCCTGGGCCTGACGCCAGCCGCGGTGTGACAGGCCCCGGCGGCGTGCCGGGTGTCACGCCCGGCCACCCGGCGAAAGGGCCGCCCAAGCCCCCGGGCTGGCGCCCGCGGGCCGCTCCTGGGACAATACGCGGTTGGCGCCGCTCGGCGCTTCGCCCCGCCGGCCCTGCTGTCCGGCACCTGGCGGCCCTTGCCGGCCGCCGCCGCAGCCCACCACCGTGACGACCACCACCGCCCCCGCGCGCCCCGCCGCGCCCATCGCCAAGCCGAAGACGGCGCCTGCCGTCAAGCCGCTGACGGCCTACCGCCCGTACTGGGCCAAGCGCTTCGGCACGGCCCCGTTCCTGCCGATGAGCCGCGCCGAGATGGACAAGCTCGGCTGGGATTCGTGCGACGTCATCATCGTCACCGGCGACGCCTACGTCGACCACGCCAGCTTCGGCATGGCCGTGATCGGCCGCACGCTGGAGGCCCAGGGCTTCCGCGTCGGCATCATTGCGCAGCCCGACTGGCAGTCGGCCGACCCGTTCAAGGCGCTGGGCAAGCCGAACCTGTTCTTCGGCGTGACCGCCGGCAACATGGACTCGATGATCAACCGGTACACCGCCGACCGGAAGATCCGCAGCGACGACGCCTACACGCCCGGCAACGTCGGCGGCAAGCGCCCCGACCGCGCCTCGCTCGTCTATGCCCAGCGCTGCAAGGAAGCCTTTAACGACGTGCCCATCGTGCTCGGCGGCATCGAAGGCTCGCTGCGCCGAATCGCCCACTACGACTACTGGCAGGACAAGGTCCGCCGCTCGATCCTGGTCGATGCCAAGGCCGACCTGCTGCTGTACGGCAACGCCGAGCGCGCGATCATCGAGATCGCCCACCGCCTGGCCGCGCGCGAGCCGATCGCGCACATGACCGACATCCGCGGCACCGCCTTCGTCCGCCGCCACGACGACCCGACGGCCGCCGGCTGGTTTGAGGTCGACTCGACCGAGGTCGACCTGCCCGGCCGCATCGACTCTCACATCAACCCGTACCAGACGACCAGCGAGCAGGCCGAGGCACAGGGCACGACCTGCTCGAAAGAGCAAGGCAGCGATGGCGCTGCGGTACCCGCGGCTGACCCCGCCGTCAAGCCGATCACCTTCGTGCGCAACACCACCGGCCGCGTGATGCTGCCGCCGCGCGAGAAGACCGTGATCCGCCTGCCCAGCTACGAGCAGGTCAAGAGCGACCCCGTTCTCTACGCCCACGCCAACCGCGTGTTGCACCTGGAGACCAACCCCGGCAACGCCCGCGCGCTGGTGCAGCGCCACGGCGAGGGCAAGACCGCGCGCGAGGTCTGGATCAACCCACCGCCCATCCCGCTGACGACGGCCGAGATGGACCATGTGTTCGACCTGCCCTACGCCCGCTCGCCGCACCCGGCCTATGCGGACGAAAAGGGCGGCCACGACGGCGCGACCAAGATCCCCGCGTGGGAGATGATCCGCTTCAGCGTGAACATCATGCGCGGCTGCTTCGGCGGCTGCACCTTCTGCTCGATCACCGAGCACGAAGGCCGCATCATCCAGAGCCGCAGTGAAGACTCGGTGATCCGCGAGATCGAGGAGATGCGCGACAAGGTCAAGGGCTTCACCGGCGTCGTGAGCGACCTCGGAGGCCCGACGGCCAACATGTACCGCATCGGCTGCAAGAGCGCCGCGATCGAGGCCGCCTGCCGCAAGCCGAGTTGCGTCTACCCCGGCATCTGCCCGAACCTGGACACTGACCATGGTCCGCTGATCAAGATGTACCGGCGTGCCCGCGCGTTGAAGGGCGTCAAGAAGATCCTGATCGGCTCCGGCCTGCGCTACGACCTGGCCGTGCAGTCACCCGAGTACGTGAAAGAGCTGGTGCAGCATCACGTCGGCGGCTACCTGAAGATCGCGCCCGAGCACACCGAGGGCGGGCCGCTGTCGAAGATGATGAAGCCCGGCATCGGCAGCTACGACAAGTTCAAGGCGATGTTCGACAAGTACAGCGCCGAGGCCGGGAAAGAGCAGTTCCTGATCCCGTACTTCATCGCCGCCCACCCGGGCACCAGCGACGAAGACATGATGAACCTGGCGCTCTGGTTGAAGCGCAACGGCTTTCGCGCCGACCAGGTGCAGACCTTCTACCCCAGCCCGATGGCCACCGCGACCGCGATGTACCACACCGGCCGCAACCCGCTGAAGGGCATCCACCGCGACCCGAAACGCGGCGGCGAGATGGTCGACATCGTGCGTGGCGAACGCCGCCGCCGGCTGCACAAGGCCTTCTTGCGCTACCACGACCCGAACAACTGGCCGCTGCTGCGCGACGCGCTGAAAGACATGGGCCGCGCCGACCTGATCGGTAACGGCAAGCACCACCTCATCCCGACCTGGCAGCCCGCCACCGACGGCAGCTACCAGACCGCGCGGCGCAGCAACTCGACACCRACGCCTTCGGCGAAGCGGGGCGTGGCGCTCAAGACGACGCAACCCGTCAAGGGTCGGATCCTGACCCAGCACACCGGTCTGCCACCTCGCGACAACGGTAGTCGGCCCGCGCGGCCGGGCACGTCAGCCCGTCCGGCGGTGCCGGCATCGCGCAAGACACGCGTGCGCTGATCGCCCGCGCCGTCAGGCCGCCGGCCGTGTCGCGAACTGGCGCCGGTAGGTCGCCGGGCTGATGCCGGTGACCAGCCGGAAGTGGCGGCGAAAGGACTCTTCGGAGCCGAAGCCGGTGCGCTCGGCGATGTCGGCCATCGGTCGGCGTGAACTCTCGAGCAGTTCGCGCGCCGCGGCCACGCGCTCGCGTGTGACCCACTCGAGCGGCGTCAGGCCTGCGGTCTCCTGAAACTGCCGCTGCAGCGTGCGCACGCTCATCGCGGCGCGTGCAGCAAGGCTGGCCGGCGTATGCGGCTGCGCCGGATGCGCGCGCACCCAGTCCATCAGGCGTGACACGCGCGCGGCTTCGTCGACAGGCATCGGCCGCGGCACGAACTGCGCCTGGTCGCCCAACCGGTGCGGCGCGATCACCAGGCGCTGCGCGACCTGGTTCGCGACCTTCGCGCCGTGGTCGCGCCGTACCAAGTGCAGCAGCATGTCCAGGCCGGCGGCGGAGCCGGCTGAGGTGAGGATGTCGCCCTCGTCGACGTAGAGCGCATTGGTGCGCACGTCGATCGCCGGGTGGCGCTCGCGCAGTTTGTCGGCATAGCGCCAGTGCGTCGTTGCGGCCTTGCCGTCCAGCAGGCCGGTCGCGGCCAGCACGAACACGCCCGAACAGATGCTGGCCAGCCGCGCGCCGCGGGCATGGGCGCGGCGCAGGGCGCGCAGCAAAAGCTCCGGCGGCGGCTCGTCGGCATTGCGCCAGCCCGGCACGACGATGGTGTCGGCCCGCGCGAGCATGGCCAGCCCATGCGGCGCGACCACCTGGATCCCACCCGCGGCGCGGACCGGCCCACGCTCGGCGGCACAGACAGCGAAACGGTACCAGTCGACACCCAGCTCCGGCCGTTCGAGCGAGAACATCTCGACCACACAGCCGAATTCGAAGGTGCACAAGCCATCGTAGGCGAGCGCGGCAACGAGGTGGTCCTTCATGGCGTTATCTTACCGGTCAGCGTCGTTGCGGCCACTGTCGCCAGCTCCGTGCCTTTCCCACAATGAAGGCATCGCAACCCCCTGCATGGAGCTGTTCCGAATGACCACCGCCACCATCGCCACCCCCACGGCCGTCACCGCCGTCCGCCCTGCCGCCTCGGTCGACGCCCTGGCCCACTTCGAATCCGCCTTGCGCTTCGAGACCGATTGCTGGGACACGCATGACGCACTGGCGCGCGGCGCAGACTTCGTGCTGCTCGACGTGCGCAGCCCCGAGCTGTACGCCCGTGGCCATGTGCCCGGCGCGATCAACCTGCCGCACGGCAAGATCGTCGAAAGCAAGATGGCCAGCTACCCCGCGGATACGGTGTTCGTCACCTACTGCGCCGGCCCGCACTGCAACGGCGGCCACCGCGGGGCGATCCGCCTGGCCAAGCTTGGCCGGCCGGTCAAGCTGATGGTCGGCGGCATCACCGGCTGGGTGGATGAAGGCTTTGCACTGGCGACGGGTGAAGCGCCAGGCGAACTGAAGAGATCATGAGACCTACGCCAGGGTGGCTCATCCCGTGCGCCAGGCGGCAACTATGATCCCTCTCTCACCAGCGCGACGCGCCGCCCTTCGGCGTGCGTACCGCTGGCGTCATGTTCACTATTCGGGAGAGACATTTGAAATTCCGCGCATGCTTCACGGTAGCCGCCGCCGTGGCCACCACCCTGACCGCCGCGCCCGCGGTCCAGGCCAAGACCTTCAAAGACTTTCTGGTCATGAACGTCTGTCTGAAGTCAGACGGCACAGTCGACAAGACCAAAATTCCGGGCAAGAACGCCTGCACGCAACGCAGCCTCAACAGYGGCGAAGCCCCTTACTACAAACTGCGCGACTATCCGAACACCAGTGGATCGTGTCGTGTGATGCGCAGCAGCCGCGAGATGACCAACATGTACGCCTGGTACGACGGCAAGGTTCGGGCGCTGGGCTACACAGACATGGGCTACGACCCGAACGAGATTCCGAGCTGCCCGGTCAACGACACCGATCCGCACCTGCACGATCGGGCCAATGCAGCAACAGAGGACCGCGCCTCCGTCCGCTGGGTCGAAACGCAGGATGGCGGGATCGGCTTCCTGATGGCCAGCGGTGACGGTAACGACCTGTCGTACATGACGACGCCGTTGTGCGACACCTTCCCCAACGACTCGCGCCGCTTCTACGACGGCTGGCCGCTGGCCAGCGTGGCCCTGCCGACGCAACTGGACGCCTTCGAATGGCGCTTTCAGCAAACCAAGCTCGACACGGCTGAAGTCACGCCGCCTGGCGAGGTCTTTGGCGACTGCCCGAATGACTTTCACAGCGGCTTCACGATGTGGGCGTTGACGAACTACACGTTCAAGTCGGGCATCACGGCGCAGACCTTCGTGTCCAACCACTACAGCAACCAGCAACACCAAGTGGCGAACCCCGGGCTATCGAAAGAACTGGAGCGCGCCTTCTTCACTGACGAGTGGGGCTTCTCGCGCTACGAGATGTGGCGCCGCGAGGACTACTACGGCACCAGCGCAACGGATCGCCAGAAGACCAAGGACGAGGCCGCCGCGCTCTACAACACCGGCCGCTGCGGCAAGCCCTATGACATGCCGGCCGCGACGACGCCGGTCATGACGACAGGGACACTTGTGACCACCGGCAAGTACGCCGAGAAGGTGACCAACACGAACGATGGCACCAGCGAGTACTGGTACGTGATCAACTGCCGCGACTACACTTGGCTGAAGTCCGATCCGACCGAGTTCCTGCCTTCGTTACTCGACCTTGATCCGAACTACCTCGCCTTCTGGCACTGACGACCGCACCGCCAGGCACCTATGGCGCTTGGCGGCCGCCGTCTTATCGCTTTTCGCATTCCGTTACGTCCCTTGCCGCCCAGTGGCATTCGATGTCAGGTCTGTACAAGCCTCTTGACCGCGAGGGTCGCAGACTCAGTCGCTGAGGGCGCCGTAACGCGACATGACCGCGGTACGGCGAACCAGGAGAATCTGATGTCGATGCGTCGCAGTGGCTGGATAGGTCATGTTGGAATCCGCGTCCTGCTCGGTGCGTGCTTGGCCGCCGCAGTGAATGCGGCCGTCCACGCCACAGGTGCCACAACACCATTCAAGAGCTACGAGGCCGAGGCCGGCAAACTCTCTGGCGGCGCGCAAATCGTCGCGCTGAAGTCAGCACCGACCACGCGTTACGCCAGCCCCGTGCTGGAAGCCTCGGGCCACGCTTACGTCGCGCTGGCCGTCACTGGCCAGGAGGTGCGCTGGACCAACCAGACCGGCCAGCCGATCAGCTTCATCAACGTGCGCGCCAGCATCCCCGATGCGCCCGCCGGCGGTGGCATCACCGCAACGTTGAACCTGTATGTGGACGGCGTGTTCCGCCAGCACCTGACGCTCAACTCGCACCAGAGCTGGATCTACGAGGGCCAGGCCTACCAGGCCAGTGACCAGAACCCCGCCAAGGGCCGGCCGCGCGCCTTCTACGACGAGGCCTTCGCCTTCGTCAGTGGCGCGCCGATCGCACCGGGCAGCACCTTCGCTTTGCGCAAGGACGCCGACAACACTGCCGCGTTCTACAACATCGACGTGATCGACGTCGAGAACCCACCGC
>NZ_JBFUGE010000104.1:0-15791 GCF_056403075.1 Ideonella sp. P3_A4
GCATCGCCCAGCGCGATGCCGGCCTGCCACAGCGTCACACAGGCCCAGTAGCGCGCGCTGGTGGTGGCGTCAGCGCGGCCGGTCAAGGGCTCGGCCAGTGCCTGCGCGTCGCGCCACAGGCGCTGCGCCTGCACCCAGTCGGCCAGCGCGTCGTCGCGCCGCTTGGCCTTGAGATGCTGCGCCGCGCGCACCTGAAGCAGATAGGCCAGGTGGGCGGCGTTGTAGTGGTCTTCCTTCAGGACGAAGCCGCGCTCGAAGGCGGACAGGGCCTCGGCCAGGTCGGCCGGGTCGCGGCCGCGGTCCCAGCGTCGCTGGTGGATMGCGGCCCACAAGGTCAGCGTTTCGGCGTCAWGGGTGGTGGCTGGCGACAGCGTGGCGAGCAGCTCGCGGGTCGCGTCCAGCGCCGTGGCCTCGTTCGGTCGCCGATGGCGGTAGGTGGCCAACGCCAACTGCTGCGTCGCGTGCGAATCGCTGGGGCTGAAGCGGCGTACTTCTTCCCAAGCCTTGACGGCGGCGCCGTAGTCTTCGACTGCCATCGCCCGCTGCGCGCGGTCGAGCCAGTCGCGGGCGGTGGGTGGCGGCTTCGGTGGGCGAGCGGCGCGGGCCGCCGGCGTGCCGCGGTCGGTCAACGTCTCTTCGGTCGCCCGCGCCGGCGGCGCGACCGCCGGCGCGGTGACGGGCGGCAGCACGGGCAGGTGTGGCGGCTTCAGCTGCGGCAGCATCGAGTAGACCGGACTGTCGGTGCGCGCCTCGGCCATGATGACCTTGATGCTGGCGGCCAGCTCGCGCTCGAAGCGCCGCGCTTCCTTCGCGCCCAGGTCCGGCCCGAGGTGCTCGTAGCGCCGGATCACGATGTGGTTGACGTCGAAMGGGCTCTTGAACTTCGATTCGGCGACGACGATCGTCGTGCGTGGCCGCAGCGCATAGCGCACGCCCAACTCGAAGGCGGCGTTCACGTTGTTCGTCGACAGGTCGGCGATCACCAGGTCGGCGTTCAGCAGCTGCTCGTACATCGGGATGTCGATGGTGCCGGCGTGCACGATCTCATCCGCGCGCTGGCAGCGCAAGCCGGCGCGTTGCACGGCCGCCTTGATCACTTCGTATGAGGCGTCGAGGTCGAGCACGCGGCCGTCGGTGTAGTCGGTCTTCGTGCCGAAGCCCTGGACGACGAAGCACAGGGGTTTGTCCTTGGTGTTCTTCAAGCGGGGAATCGGGTCGCGAAAGGTCGCCGATTCTGGCCCCGGATCGCACCCACCTCAGGCTCAAGTAAACCCGCGCCAGTGCGCGGGCTGCACGACCTGCTTGGCGTAGGTGCTGCCGACCTGCTGGATCAGCGGGATGTGGGCGATCGAGTCCATCACCTGCACCACCTTCGGATCGACGTCGGTCAGACCCAGCGCATCGAGCCCGGTGCGGCTGACCTCGGGGTCGTAGCGCACGTAGCTGAACAGCTTCGGGCAGGTCGAGTTGGCGGCAGTGCCAGTCTGGCTGACCAGGTCGCCGACCTCGTGGTCGAGCTCGCCACCGTGGCGGCAGTCGCCGAGCACGCGGCAGGCCATGTCCCAGCCGGCGCTGGCGGCGTTCATCAGCGCGCTGGGGATGTTCTTCGCATGGTCGAGCAGCCACAGGTCATCGGCTTGCAGATCGGGCCGTGCCTTGGCCGCGCCGCCGGTGCCGACCGAGACGATCAGCAACTCGTCGGGGCCGGTCTTCCAGTTCACGCCGAAGGGCCGCGCAGTGACCATCTGGAAGGCCAGGAAGGCCGGGTTGTTGTAGGTCGTGACACCGCCGTCGACGAAGACGAACTGGTGCTCCTTGTCGCTGCCCTGGCCGAGCGTGACGACCTCGGGCGGAAAGAAGGTCGGCGCCGCGGTGCTGGCGCGCACCAGCTGCCACAGCGGCAGGTGCAGGTTGCAGTCGGGCCGCGCGGGCTGGTTGTACTTGGCGCGCGGGTGGTTGCTGACCGGCCACGGCGAATCGGTCGAGTGGTTGCGCAGCACCATCATCAGCAGCGTGCGCAGGCCGGGGTCACCGAGTGTCGCGGGGCTGGCATCGTCCGGATAGCCGAGCGCGTGGTTCAGCTCGGCCTTCAGCTTGGCCGCCAACGGCTCGTCCTCGTAGCTGTACTTCAGCCGGTTCAGGATGCTGGCCTTGTGGAACATGTCCTGGCCGCTGTCGACATAGAAGCTGCGGATCTGCGCCATGCTCATGCCGGCCGAGATGCAGGCCGCGACGATCGCGCCGGTCGAGGTGCCGCAGCAGAAGTCGAACCAGTCGGCCAGCACCAGCTGCGGCTGGCCGGTCTGCACACGCAGCTCGGCCTCCATCCGGGCCAGGATCTCGACGCTGATCAGACCCAGGATGCCGCCGCCATCGCAGGCGAGGATCTTCTTCGGGCCGGAGACGTCCAGGCGTTGCAGCAGGACGTTGCTCATGTCAGTCTCCTTGGATTGTCAGGTGCTGCCGATCAGCAGGCCAGCGCCGCATCAGGCACAGGCCGGCAGGCTGCGCCGGGGTCACGCACATGTCGGCAGGCTGCGCCCGGGTCATGTACAGGTTGGCAGGCTGCGCCCGCCAGGGGCACACAGCGCCTTGTCAAACCAGATCTCGAAGGTATCGGTGTCCGGCTGCGCGCGGCGCAACACGGCCAGCTCGGCCGGCGCGCCGACGGCCTGTTCGAACGCCCGTTGGCACCAGCGCGCGAGGTCGGGGTCGCTTGCGCCTTGGGCGCGCAAGCTGGGCTTCGCGGGCGCACGCGCCTCGCCGGTCAGCTCGATGCCCGGTGTCACGTAGCCGGCCGCGGCCAAACGCTGCGCCAGCGCTTGCGCGATCGGGCGCTGGCTCTCGCGCGCGATCTGCAGGTAGGCGACCGGGCGGCGCTGCGCGTTGCGCTCCAGCGCACTGGCCAGGCGTGAGGAGGCTTCGGCGGTGGCCRGTGCCAGCGGCGACGCTGCCAGCTCGTCGAGCAGGCCTTGCAGCGACGCCTGAACCTCGCGCAGCGACGACGGGCTGGCGCGTTCGAGCAGCGCCAGCGTCGCGCCCAGGCCCTGGCGCGTGGCCTCGGCCTGCGGTGCGCTGCGCAGTGCTCGGCGTGCCTGCGCGATGGCCGACGGCAGCGCTTCGGCGGCACTGGCCGGGTCCAACGTCAACGAGGTGCTGGCCGCGAGGCGGCTGTCGCGGTCGGCGCTGAACAAGGCTTCGCTGTGGCTGCGGGCAGCTTGCGCGACTGCCGCCGGCGCCGGCACGCGCTGGCGCGGTGTGGCGCTTGCCGCGGTCGGCGGCACCGAAGGCCRCGCTGGCTCGACATCCCGGTCCGGCACGCCGGCGCCGCTGCCCGCTCGGCCGGGGGCTGTGCCGCCGGCGCCGGCCGGCGGTCGCGGGGGCAATGTGTCGTCGATGCGCACCGGCGGTGGGCCGGGGTCGGTGCCTGCGTTACCACCGGCCTCGGCCACCTGCACCGACCGGGTCACCGCAGTGGCTGTGTCGGTCTGGCTCAGCAAGGCGAGCTGGCCGCGCGCAATCACCCGCTGCGCGCCGTCCAGGCGTTCAGGAGAGTTCAGCGCCTGTTGGAAGTGCTGGCGCGCATCGGCCCGCAAGGCTTCGAGCAACTCGCCGCTGGGCGGCGGGCTGCCGCGCAGCATCAGCTGGGCATACAGGTGGGCGAGAAAGTAATGCGCGGTGGCCAGGCCGCCGTCCAGCTCGATCGCGCTGGCGTATTCGCTTTGCGCACTCTCCAGCCGCGGCGGGTTGGCGAAATGGTCTTCCAGCGCCTGGCCGAGGTGGGCCAGCGCTTCGGCGCGGTTCAAGCGTTGCCAGCCCACGAGGCCCAGCCCGACCGCGCCGGTGGCCCCGGCGACGCCCAAGCCCAGGACCAGGCGGCGCCGGCGTCGGCGATGGCTCAGCGTGTCTTCACTCGCCAATTGCGCCAGCGTGGCGAGGCGGGCTGCTTCATCGGCGCGGGCGTCGCGCGGGCCGGCTTTCTCAAGCCGTTGGCGCACCTGGTTGATCAGCGCCAGGCAGGCTTCGTCGGTGGGGTCGCCGTCCCAGTCCAGCAGGTCCAGCGTGTGCAGCGTGCCAAAGCCCAGCGGCAGCTCGACCGGGCTGATGCGCACCGGCACGAGCTTCTGCAGATCACGCGCACGGCTCGACTCGTCGCGCACGAAGTCCGACAGCACCGATGCGGCCGACCACAGCACCACCGCCACCGGCGCGGCCCGCAGGTTGCGCTCGATCTCGGCCGCGAAGTCGCCACCGCCGGTCAGTTCACGGTCCCACCAGACGTCGATGCCACGCCGTTGCAGCGCCTGGGCCAGGGCCAGTGCGGTGTCACGGTCTTCGCGGGCATAACTGATGAACAGGTCGGGCATCGCGGCGCGGTGTTGTCGAACGCGCCAGCATCGCCGCAAAGTGGTCCCACCGCAAGGCGGGGTCCGCCCCAGAGCAAGGGGGATGGCATCCCCAGGGGTGGGGAAGGGCAAGGAACGAAGGGCGGCGTCAGGCCGGCAATTCGACGTCGGCCGGCAGTGCGCGCAGCAGCTCGAAGGCGCCGTTCTCGCCCAAGGGCGCGGCGTAGAGGTAGCCTTGGCCGCGACGGCAGCCGAGCTGGTGCAGCGCCTGCGCCTGCGCCGCGGTCTCGATGCCCTCGGCGATGACGTCGGCGCCGATGGCTGCCCCGATCGCGACGATCGCGCGCGCGATCGCATCACCGCGTGCGGCGCCCGTCTCAAGGGATGAAGGGCCGCTCCCAAGTCCCTTGACCCCCTCGGGGGGCGGGTTGGGCGCCAGACCAGCCCTCGGGGCGCCAAGATTGCGCACGAACGCGCGGTCGATCTTCAGCGTCGTGATCGGGAAGCTGTCGAGGTAGGCGAGCGACGAGTAGCCGGTGCCGAAGTCGTCGATCGCCAGGCCGAAGCCGGCCGCGCGCAGGCGGCCCAATCGGCCCAGCATCAGCTCGGTCCGGTCGACCAGCAGCGACTCGGTCAACTCGAGTTCGACCGCACCGGCCGGCAGCCCACTGGCCACCAGCACGTCGATCAGGCGGTCGATCACCTCGTCGCTGGCCAGTTGGCGCGCCGACAGGTTGACGCTCATCTGCAGCTGCGGGTGAATCTTGCGCCACTGGACCAGGCGGCTGCAGGCCTCCTGCAGCACCCACTCGCCGATCGATTCGATCGCCCCGCTCGCCTCGGCCAGCGGGATGAACTCGACCGGGCTGATCAAGCCCAGCGAAGCATGGCGCCAGCGCAGCAGGGCTTCGAAGCCGAACACCACCGGCGCATTGCCGTCTTCGTGATCGGCCGAAGGCATCAGCACCTGCGGTTGGTAGACCAGGTTCAGCTCGTTGCGCTCAAGCGCTTCGTCCAGCGCCTGCTCCAGCTGCTGGCGCCGGCTCGGTGGTTCCGACCCGCCGGCGTGGTAAAGCCAGTAGCGGTTCTTGCCGCGCTCCTTGGCGCGGTACATCGCGCTGTCGGCATGCCGCATCATGCTGTCGCGGTCGTCGGCATCGTCGGGGAACAGGCAGGCGCCGATGCTGGCCGAGACCTGCGCGCTGCGCTGGTCGGACAAGCGGTACGGCGCCGCCAACACCTCGACCAGCTTGGCCGCGACCTTCTCGACCTGGCCGATGGCGCTGTCGTCGTCGATGATGACCGCGAACTCGTCGCCGCCCAGGCGGCAGACACCGTCGCTGCGGCGCAGCGTCTCCGTCAGCCGGCGGCCGACTTCGCGCAGCAGCTCGTCGCCGCGGTCATGGCCGAGGGTGTCGTTGACCTGCTTGAAGCCATCCAGGTCGATGTAGATCAGCGCACAGCGGCCCTGTTCGCGGCCGGCGCGGGCAACGGCCGAGTCGATGCGTTCGAGAAAGTAGTGCCGGTTGTGCAGCCCCGTCACCGGGTCGAAGTAGGCCAGGTCGTTCAGCCGCACCTCGGCCTGGCGGCGCTGGTGCAGCTCGTGGTTGAGCCGCTCGTCGCGCTGCTGCAGCTGGCTCATCATCTGGTTGAAGCCACTGGCCAGCGCGTCCACCTCGCGGCTGCCGCTGGCCGTGGCGCGCAGGCGGAAGTCCTGCTCGTGGCTGACGCGTTCGGTCAGCTCGACCAGCCGTGTCAGCGGCTCGGCCACACGGGCAGCCACGCGGCGCCACAACGGGATCGACAGAACGAACGCCAGCGCGGCCAAGGCCAGGCTGACGACGATCGTGCCGGCCAATGCGCGGTAGGTAGAGCTCAGGCCCACCTCCATCGCCACCGTGCCGACGACCTTGCCGTGCAGCAGGATCGGCCGGTACAGCGCGGCGCCGCACCAGCGCAGGTCCCACGAGCGGCCACTGCCTTCGGGTCGCAGCACATGGCACTCGGCCGCAGCGTTCTCGGCGGTGTAGCGGCCCAGCGGGCGGCCGTCGGGCATGAAGATGCGGGCTTGCTGCACGTCGGGCGAGGCGGCCAGCGAGGCCAGGATCTCATTCGCCTCTTCGTCGTTGCCGAAGGTCACTGCGGCCGCGCTGTTGCTGCCGATGATCTCGGCCTCGGTCGTCATGCTGGCTTCGAGCGCCTGGCGCCGGTTGGCGGCCTCGTGCAGCATCATGCCGAGGGCAAAGCCGGCCAACACCAGCGCCGTCAAGGCCAGGCCCAGCGTCGTGATCTGACGCTGGATCGACCGTTGGCGGAGTTGGGTAAAGCGGGGTCTGCGCATGGAGAACGTTTACATCTGCGGACGTCAGAGCGCACCGGCTACGTAGCTGGCCAGCTTCAGCATGCGAGCGCTGAAGTTCAGGTTCGCGCGCCGCGCCACCTTCAGGTTCACTTCGAAGCCCAACCGCGCCTCACGCTTGTGGATCTCGATCATGACGCCCTTGTCGGCCAGGCCGTCGCCGTCGGTGATGGTCAGCACCGGGGTGCCGGCCAGGCGGCCCAGCACCTCGTCGACCTGCGAGCGCTGGCTGTCGTCGACATACAGCGCATGGCAGCCGGCGAAGGACTCACGCGGCGCGACGTGGCGCAGGCTGATGTGAAGGCCACTCAACACTGGCTTGCCTTCGAGCTTGGCCAGTTGTTCGTCCAGCGGCGTGGTGCCGAGCACGCACAGTTGGAAGGGCTCGTCCGGCGGCACCGGCCACTGGGTGAACTGGATGAAGTTGAACAGGTAGGCGGCCTTCAGCGCACGCTCGTCGACCTGGGCAGACGCGGGCGTGGCCAGGCCGGCCATCAGTGCAGCCAACAGCGGCGCGGCGGACCAGCGCGCCCAGCGAGTTGTCTGGCGGGACCGGCGGGTCATTGGAACGTGCCCGTCAATTCGATCCAGGCCGAGCGGCGGCGTTGGCCGGTCGGTGGCTCGTTGAAGTACTGGTCGAGCGCTTCTTCGCGCTGGTTCGTCACGTTGCGCCAGCCGATGCGCAGGTCCAGCCCGCCGATGAACTTCTGCGACACCAGCGTCAGGTCGACCAACTCGTGCGGCGGCATCGCCTGCCCTCGGAAGTCGTCGAAGTTGCCGGTGCGGCGGTACGCCAGGCTCAGGCGCAATGTTTCACCGACCAGCGGCGCCGACGCCTGGACCTTGCTGACCGTGCGCGGCGAGTAGCCCAGCTGCGGGCCGGTGTTGGCCTTGGCGTGCTGCCAGGCCTGGCTGCCGCGCAGGCGAAAGCCTCGCCACTGCCATTCGGCTTCGAGCTCTGCGCCGCGGCCGTCGATGTGGGTGATGCCCTCATCCGGTTGGTACAGGTGGGTGATGCGGTAGCGGTACAGGCTGCCGAGCAGGCGCAGGCTGTCGCGCCGGTACTCGGTGACGAATTCGTTGGTCGTCACGCGTTCGTCGGACACGTCGTTGCCGAGGCCGAAGTTGCGCTCGGAGGTCGACGCGAAACGGGTTGCCCGACCCTGCGACAGCTTCAGCTGCCATTGCGGAGCCGGCTGCCAGACCAGCGCGGCGCGCGGGCTCCAGGCCACGTCGGAGTAGGTTCGCTTGTCGACACGCAGGCCGCCGGTCACGCGCCACTCGGGGCTGAGCGTGATCTCGTCTTCGCCCGAAAAACCGACGCTGCGGCGACGGTCGTCGTAGACGTAGGACTTGCCGTCGTAGTCCAGGTAGTCCGAGCGCAGCAGCGGGTCGCGCCTCACACGCGCACCAAGCACGATGCGGTGGCCCTCAAGGCCATCGAAGCTGAACTGGCCGTCGGTCGACCACCAGGTGCCGCTGTTCGCGTCACGCGCATAGCCGTACTGGGTGTCTTCATCGCTGGTGCGGTAGGCATAGCGCCCGCCGTTCAGCCGCAGCGAGGTGCGCCAGTGCGGGGCCGGCTCGAAGTCGTAGCCCAGCGAAACCAGCTCGTTGCGGTCGAGGTAGCTGTAGTACCAGGCAGGCCGCCGATCGGTGAAGACGCGGCGCTGCGCGCCCATGGCCTCGACACTGAAGCCGTTGTACGAGCCCTTGAAGAAGATTCGATGGTCGTGCGCGGTGTCGATCTGGTGGTCGAACAGGTCACCGACTTCGGCTGACGGGATGCCGGTGTTCGCATGCGTGGTGGCCGACAGCAGCCACTCGGCACCGTTGGGCAGCCGCTGGCCGCCGCTGATGCGCACCATGCGCTCGTTCCAGTCGCCCATCGAAGCACTGACTTGCAGGCCGCCGATGTCGCGGCCCCGTTTGGTGACGACGTTGATGACGCCCAGGAACGCGTTGTTGCCGTACATCGCGGTGCCGCCGCCGGGGGCGTACTCGATGCGGTCTATCAGCGCCACGTCGATCAGCGCATCGTGGCCCAGGTAGGGCTGGTCGTACAGGTTGTCGACCGCCGGAATGCCGTCGATCAGCAGCAGCACCCGGCCGGCGAAGCTCAACGGGCCGCCGATGCCGCGTGCGCCGAGGAACACGTAGTCGAGCGAATGCGCCACATGCAGTCCGCGCATTTGGTCCAGCACCTCGCCCAGCGTGCGCAGGCCGAGGATGCGGATGTCTTCGGAGGTCAGCACCGAGACCGCCGATGCCGCGTCGGTGACCTGGCGGGCGAAGCGCGCAGCGCTGACGACCTCGGTCTCGAGCAGGCTTTCGAGCGGCAGTTCGGTCAGCTCTTCGGCCCGTGAAGCCGTGGCTGCGCCAAGCCAGCACGCGAGGGCCAGAGCAAGGGTGAGGGGGCGGCGGGTGATGGCGGCGGCGACGTGGAGGGGCATGTAACAGCCAAAAGCGGGCACGCACGGGCCAAAGCCCATGCAGGTCGACGGATTGTCGCCAGCCTTATCGACCGCATTCGTCAGAACTGAGGGCTGCCTCCACGCCTGATCGCCCCCGCTGTGACAGCGATCACGTGCGCCCTGTGGGGATATCCAGTGTCCCGGACGCTCCAGGAGAAAAAAGACCGCGCCAGGTGGTTCCCCCACCCCGGCGCGGTCGTGCACAAACCCGCCGCAAGGGCCGGCGGGCGAGGAGTCTGTTTTCAGACCAGGTTCAGCGGACCCGGCCTTCCTTCCAGGCTTGCAGCAGGCGCACGTAGTCGATGGTTTCACCCTTCGGCTTTTCGTTGGCCAGCTTCTTCCACGGCGCGGCGTTGTCCGACAACCACTTGTCCGGCGAGCTCTTCGGGTTCAGCTTCGGCGCGCAGGTCGCCATGCCGGCGCGCTCGAGTCGCGCCATCACGTCGTCCATTTCCTTGGCCAGGTTGTCCATCGCGCCCTGCGGGGTCTTCTCGCCGGTGACCGCTTGCGCCACGTTCTTCCACCACAGCTGGGCCAGCTTCGGGTAGTCGGGCACGTTGGTGCCGGTCGGCGTCCAGGCCACACGCGCCGGGCTGCGATAGAACTCGATCAGGCCACCGTACTTGGCCGCGTTCTGCGTGAAGTAGTCGCTGCGGATGTCGGAGTCACGGATGAAGGTCAGGCCGACGATCGACTTCTTCAGCGACGTGGTCTTGGCGGTGATGAACTGCGCGTAGAGCCAGGCGGCGGCGGTGCGGTTCGCGTCGCCGTCCTTGAAGAAGGTCCAGGAGCCCACGTCCTGGTAGCCGTTCTGCATGCCCTGCTTCCAGTACGGGCCGTTCGGGCCGGGCGCCATGCGCCACTTCGGCGTGCCGTCGGCATTGACCACCGGCAGGCCCGGCTTGGTCATGTCGGCGGTGAAGGCGGTGTACCAGAAGATCTGCTGTGCGATCTGGCCCTGCGCCGGCACCGGGCCGGCTTCGCCGAAGGTCATGCCGGTGGCTTCCTTCGGTGCGTACTTCTTCATCCAGTCGACGTACTTGGTCAGTGCGTAGACGGCGGCCGGCGAATTGGTTGCGCCACCACGCTCGACCGAAGCGCCGACAGGCGAGCACTTCTTGTCGTCGACGCGGATGCCCCATTCGTCGACAGGCACGCCGTTCGGGATGCCCTTGTCGGCGGTACCGGCCATCGACAGCCAGGCGTCGGTGAAGCGCCAGCCCAGCGACGGGTCCTTCTTGCCGTAGTCCATGTGGCCATAGATCGGCTTGCCGTCGAGCGTCTTCACCTCGGTGCTGAAGAACTCGGCGATGTCCTCATAGGCCGACCAGTTCAGCGGCACGCCCAGGTCGTAGCCGTACTTGGTGCGGAACTGGCGCTGCAGGTCTTTGCGCGCGAACAGGTCGGCGCGGAACCAGTACAGGTTGGCGAACTGCTGGTCGGGCAGCTGGTAGAGCTTGCCGTCCGGCGCGGTCGTGAAGCTGGTGCCGATGAAGTCCTTCAGGTCCAGATCAGGGTTGGTGAACTCCTTGCCTGCGCCGGCCATGTAGTCGGTCAGGTTCATGATCTTGCCGTAGCGCCAGTGCGTGCCGATCAGGTCGGAGTCGCTGATCCAGCCGTCGTAGATCGACTTGCCCGACTGCATCGAGGTCTGCAGCTTCTCGACCACGTCACCCTCTTGGATGATGTCGTGCTTGACGGTGATGCCGGTGATTTCAGCGAACGCCTTGGCCAGCGTCTTCGATTCGTATTCGTGGGTGGTGATGGTCTCGGAGACGACCGAGATTTCCTTCACGCCCTTGGCCTTGAGCTTGGCCGCGGCGTCGATGAACCATTTCATCTCGGCCGTCTGCTGATCCTTGCTCAGCGTCGAAGGTTGGAACTCGTTGTCGATCCACTTCTTGGCTGCGGCTTCATCGGCCCAGGCTTGACCACCGAGCGCGCAGGTCGCCGCCAGGGCGAGTGCGGTATAGCGCACCTTCATTTGCTGTCTCCTCATTCACTGCTGCTTCCCCGTGTGCGGTTGGGTTACCACGGCCCCGGGGAAGCACCGGGCCGGATCCCGAGAACTGTGGGCGTCAGCCTTTGCGCATGATCAGCGCCAGCACACCCATCGAGATGACGAAGCTGATCCAGATGCTGGGCTCGCTCTCGAGTGAAAACCATTCGGCGAACTTGCCGGCCAGGCCAATGAAAGCCAGGTTGACATAGGCCGCGCTCAGCAGGCCGATGAACAACCGGTCGCCGCGCGTCGTCGAGATCGGCAACCAGCCCTTGCGCATCGTCGTCGGCGACTTGATCTCCCACACCGTCATGCCGGCGAGCGTCAGCACGATGCAGGTGAAGAACACGGCCACGGGGGTGGTCCAGACCATCCAGTCAAACATTCCAATGCTCCTTGTTGTCGCCACTCAGCCGGCGCCGGGCCGCCCCAAGGCGGCTGAGCGCCCCCGCGGGGGGCGGATGCGGTACACCGCAGCCGGGGGCTGACATCACACTCGGCCCATCGCGAAACCCTTCGCGATGTAGTGCCGCACGAACCAGATCACGATCGCGCCCGGCACGATGGTCAGCGTGCCGGCCGCGGCCAGCACCGCCCAATCCATGCCCGATGCGCTGACCGTGCGCGTCATCGTCGCGACGATCGGCTTGGCGTTGACGCTGGTCAGCGTGCGCGCCAGCAGCAGCTCGACCCAGCTGAACATGAAGCAGAAGAAGGCTGCGACACCGACCCCTGCCTTGATCAGCGGCAGGAAGATCGTCAGGAAGAAGCGCGGGAAGGTGTAGCCGTCGATGTACGCCGTCTCGTCGATCTCGCGCGGGATGCCGCTCATGAAGCCTTCGAGGATCCACACCGCCAGCGGCACGTTGAACAGCAGGTGCGCCAGTGCGACGGCGATGTGTGTGTCCATCATCCCCATCGTCGAGTACAGCTGGAAGAACGGCAGCAGGAACACGGCCGGCGGCGTCATGCGGTTGGTCAGCAGCCAGAAGAACACATGCTTGTCGCCGAGGAACGAGTAGCGGCTGAACGCATAGGCGGCCGGCAGCGCGACGGTGATCGAGATCACCGTGTTGATCGCGACATAGATCAGGCTGTTGATGTAGCCCGAGTACCAGCTCTCGTCGGTGAAGATGGTCTTGTAGTTGGCCCAGGTGAAGTGCTGCGGGAACAACGAGAAGCTCGACAGGATCTCCTCGTTGGTCTTGAAGCTCATGTTGACCATCCAGTAGATGGGCAACAGCGCGAAGGCGATGTACAGCAGCAGCAAAACGCTGCGTTTCTGGAATTTGCCGTCGTTCATTCAGCAACCCCTTCCTTGTCGGCCGTGCCGACGCGCTGCATCCAGTTGTAGAGCACGAAGCAGAACAGCAAGATGATCAGGAAGTAGATCAGCGAGAACGCTGCCGCGGGCCCGAGGTCGAACTGGCCGACCGCCTTTTGCGTCAGGTACTGGCTGAGGAACGTGGTCGCATTGCCGGGGCCACCGCCGGTCAGCACGAAGGGCTCGGTGTAGATCATGAAAGAGTCCATGAAGCGCAGCAGCACCGCGATCATCAGCACGCCGCGCATCTTGGGCAGCTGGATGTAGCGGAAGACGGCGAGCTTGCTCGCGCCGTCGATGCGCGCCGCCTGGTAGTACGCATCGGGAATGGAGCGCAAGCCTGCATAACAAAGCAGCGCGACCAGCGGCGTCCAGTGCCAGACGTCCATCAGCAGCACCGTCAGCCAGGCCTGCGTCGCGTTGCCGGTGTAGCTGTATTCGATGCCGAGCTTCTCCAGCGTCGCGCCCATCAGGCCGATGTCGGCGCGACCGAAGATCTGCCAGATCGTGCCGACCACGTTCCATGGGATCAGCAGCGACAACGCGATGATCACGAGCGTCGCCGAGGACTTCCAGCCTTGGGCCGGCATCGCCAGCGCCAGGCCGATGCCCAGCGGGATCTCGACTGCGAGCACCGCGAGCGAGAAGCGCAGCTGGTTCCACAGCGCGGCATGCAGATCCTCGTCACGCATCACCGAGGCAAACCATTCGGTGCCGACGAACACGCGCCGCTCGGGCGAGATGATGTCCTGCACCGAGTAGTTCACCACCGTCATCAGCGGCACGATGGCCGAGAAGGCTACGCAGATGAACACCGGCAGGATCAGGAACCAGGCCTTCTGGTTGACAGGCTTGTTCATTGGACCCCCTTGACGCTATGCGTCGTCCCCCCGAGGGGGAGCGAGCGCCTTTGGATCGGCCATGCAGCGCTCATGCCACCAGCTCCTCATTCTTGTAGAAACAGGTGTGCTCACCCAGCACCTGCAGCCGCACCGCATCGCCCGGTGCGGGCACCACGGCGTCGGGGGCCAGGCGCACTTTCATCACATGCTCGCCGGCGCGGCAGTTGACCAGGATGTAGGTGCCGATGTCCTGCACCTGCGTCACCGTGGCCGGCAGCGCGTTCGGGTCGTCGGCCGCTGCGATCGCCAGGTACTCGGGCCGGATGCCCAGCTTCAGATCGCCCATTGGCAAGGTGCGGGTGGCCGCTGGCAGCGCCTGGTCGCCGATGCGCAGGCCGCTGGCCCCCATCTGCACCGGCAGGAAGTTCATGCCCGGCGAGCCGATGAAGTGGCCGACGAAGGTGTGCGCCGGCCGCTCGAACAAGGCCTCGGCCGGGCCGACCTGCACGGCCTTGCCGCGTGTCATGACCACGACCTGCTCGGCGAAGGTCAGTGCCTCGACCTGGTCGTGCGTGACATAGATCAGCGTCAGCTTCAGCTCGTGGTGGATCTGCTTGAGCTTGCGCCGCAGTTGCCACTTCAGGTGCGGGTCGATCACGGTCAGCGGCTCGTCAAACAGCACCGCCGAGACGTCCGGCCGCACGAGGCCGCGGCCGAGCGAGATCTTCTGCTTCTGGTCGGCCGCCAGGCCCGCGGCGCGCAGGTTCAGCTGGTGGCTCATCTCCAGCATCTCGGCGATCTGGCCGACACGCTGCTTGATCTGCGCTTCGGGCACCTTGCGGTTCTTCAGCGGAAAGGCCAGGTTCTCGGCCACCGTCATCGTGTCGTAGATGACCGGGAACTGGAACACCTGCGCGATGTTGCGCGCCTGCGGTGTCGCGCGGGTCACGTCCTTGCCGTCGAACTTCACCGTGCCGTGTGACGGCACCAGCAAGCCCGACATGATGTTGAGCATCGTGGTCTTGCCGCAGCCCGACGGGCCCAGCAGCGCATAGGCGCCGCCGTCGACAAAACTCATCTTCAGCGGCAGCAGTGCGTAGTCGCCGTCTTCTTTCGGGTTCGGCTTGTACGAGTGCGCGAGGTCGAGGTCGATGCGGGCCATCAGCGGGCTCCTCCGGTGCGCGTAGGCGCGACGAGCAAGCGGCCGCCTTGGTCGAAGACATAGACCTGCGTCGGGTTCAGGTGCAGCGTGATCGCAGCGCCAAGGTCGAAGTCATGCACACCGGTCAGCTGCGCGACGAGTTCACCGACCGCCGTCGAGACGTGGACGAAGGTGTCGGAGCCTGAGATCTCGGCCAGCTCGACCTTGCCCGGCAGCGAGACGTCGCCCGGCCGTGCATACACGCGCAGCGCACTGGCGCGCACGCCCAGGGTCAGGGCGCGCGACGCCGCTGCGGGCAACGGGATCTGCAAAGCCGGCCCGGCGTTCATCTGCACGCCAACGCTCATCGCTTCGCCGCCGATCAGGTTCATCGGTGGGTCGCTGAAGGCACGCGCCACGCGGATCGATGCCGGCGCATGGAAGACCTCGGCCGTTGGCCCGTACTGCAGCAACTCACCGGCGTCGAGCACCGCGGTGTAGCCGCCCAGCAGCAGCGCCTCGGCSGGCTCGGTGGTGGCGTAGACGACCGTCGAGTCGCCGCTGGCGAACAGCTGGGTCAGCTCTTCGCGCAGCTCCTCGCGCAGCTTGTAGTCCAGGTTGACCAGCGGCTCGTCGAGCAGCATCAAGGGTGCGTTTTTTGCCAATGCGCGCGCAAGTGCGACGCGCTGCTGCTGCCCGCCCGACAAGGCCGCCGGCAACCGGTCGAGGAACATCTCGATGTGCAGCTTGCTGGCGAGTTCACGCACCCGGTCGGCCACGCCCTTCTCGCCGCGCAGTTTCAGCGGCGAGGCGATGTTGTCGGCCACGCTCATCGATGGGTAGTTGATGAACTGCTGGTAGACCATCGCGACGTTGCGCTCGCGCACCGGCACGCCGGTCACGTCCTTTCCGTCGACGCTGACGCGCCCGGCGCTCGGCGTGTCCAGCCCGGCCATGATGCGCATCAGGCTGGTCTTGCCGGCCTGCGTCGCGCCCAGCAGCACGGTCACAGCGCCCGGGTGCGGCGCGATGCTCATGTCGTGTAGCCAGGTTTCGGCCCCGACCTTCTTGCTGATGCCCTCCAGCGTCAGCTGCATGGGGTGTCCTTCATCTCAGTCGTCTGATCCACAAACGTTGGTGTCACGGGGTGTTCGGTCGCGGCGCGGTCCATCCAAGCGCCGACGCTGGCACGCTCGGCCGGCGTGTAGTGCAGGCCCAGCTTGCTGCGCCGCCACAGCACGTCGTCGCCAGTGCAGGCCCACTCGGTCTGGCGCAGGAAATTCAGCTCGGCTTCATACAGGCC